>JASHTU010000323.1 GCA_030040395.1 Acidobacteriaceae bacterium | reverse complement strand
GCAGGGCGTGGACGGGATCGACCGCGGCGGCGCGGCGCGAGGGCAGAAAACAGGCCAGCCAGGCAATGCCCAGCACGGCCAAAGCGGCGAGGATGTAGGTGGCAGGATCCATGGGGCTGACATCGAACAGAAGCGAAGACAGCAGGCGCATGGCGGCGAACGCCGCGCCCAGGCCGAAGGCCACGCCGACTACGGTGAGCCAGAGACCCTGGCGGACAAACAGCGCGACCAGCTCCCGGCGTTCCGCGCCCAGGGCCATGCGAATGCCGATTTCGCGAGTGCGCTGGGAGACGGCATAGGAGATGACGCCGTAAATGCCGATGATGCCGAGAAGCAGCGCCATGCTTCCGGCCACGCAGAGCATGGTGAGGGTGAAGGAGGTCTGGGCCATGGACTTGGTGTAGAGCGCTTCGACGGTGGTGGGATCGGCGAGGGGGAGATCGGAGTCGACTGACCAGACAGCGCGCTGCATCTCCTCCATGAGGGCAGCCGAACCGGCACGGGGAGTGCGAATGGCGAAGCCGACGTAGCGTTCAGACTCAGACGGCTTGCCTTCGTAATGATCCACAAGCAGCGGCCAATACACTGACGTGGGCGCCGGCTTGCGCAGCCCGTCGTCATGAATATCCGCAACCACGCCCACAATTTGTCTCCAGTTGTCGGCCGGGGTCACGCGAATCTCCTTGCCTAGCGCGTTGGCCACGCTGCCCCAGTACTCCTTGGCGAACTTTTCAGAGATAATGCCGACGGGCCGATGGTTAAAGGTGTCATCCCATGTAATGTCGCGGCCGGCGACGAGCGGCGCGCCGATGGTGGAGAAGAATCCCGGAGAAATGAAATGGAACCGGCGAATGGGAGGGATTTCGCCGTTTTTATAAACGCGGTCACGCGCAAACACCAGATCGTTTGAGCTGTTGCCATCCATTGGAATCTTGGTGGTGATGGCGACCGAATTGACGCCCGGAATGGCGCGCAGCCTGTCCGCAATCTCCTGTTCCAATCGGACCACCTGCTCGTCGTTGCCGGCGGGAACGCGGGCCTCAGGAATGTAGACGGTGAAGGTTTCGAGGGTGGCCGGGGACGTGAATCCGGGATCGACGTGGGTGAGGGCGAAGAAGGTGCGGATCATCAGTCCGGAACAGATGAGCAGCACGAGGGCAAGAGCCACCTGCACCACCACCAGGGTCTTGCGCGCCCGGTGCCGCTCGCGGCTCTGGCTCAGCGCCCGTCCGCCTTCGCGCAACTCCCCGAAGATGGCTCCGCCCGCGTACTTGAGGGCGGGGATGGAACCGATGACGAGGCCCACGAAGAGCGCGAGGCCCAGGGTGAACAGCAACACCGGAATGTCGATGCCGATATCGTGCAACCGGGGCAGACCCGTGGGAGCCAAGGCCACCAGCGCCCGCAGCGCGCCGTAGGCGAGGCCTAGGCCGAGCAAGCATCCGGCTAGCGCCAGCACCACGCTCTCAAACAGCAGTCCCCGCGTGATGCGCGACCGGCCGGCACCGAGCGCGGTGCGAATGGCTAGTTCCTGGCGGCGGCTTTCGACGCGCACCAGGAGCAAATTCGACACGTTGGCGCACGCGACCAGGAGCACGATTCCGATCGAGGCCATCAGCACCCAAAGCACATTGCCGATGTTGCCGACAACATCCTGTTTTAGAGTGTGCAGGCTGACCATCATGTGCAGCTCCGCAAACTCGCTGACGCTGAAACCGTTGGGAGCCGGAAAGGTGCGCAGGCCCTCCGGCATCAGCCGGTCGAGGTCCGCCTTGGCCTGGGCCATGGTCACGCCCGGCTTGAGACGCGCGATCGCCTCATAGCTGAAATTGCCCAGTTTGACCTTGCTGCGGTCCCATTGCAGGGGCGCAATGAGCGCCGGGTCGAACCAGTCAAGAAAATGAAAATCGCGCGGCAGCACGCCGATAATCTGACGCGATTTGCCGTCGGCATCGATGGTTTGGCCGATCACCGAGCGGCTGCCGCCGAAATGGCTTTGCCAAAATGCGTAGGAAAGGAGCACGGTTTGAGGCGCGTTGGGCGAGTCGTCGCGGCGCGTAAACAGCCGTCCCAGCGCGGGCTTAACGCCCAGGATGGGCAGGGTTCCGTCGGTCACGTCGAGCGCGCGCACGTGTTCCGGCTGTCCCTGGCCGGTAATATTCAGCGAATCGCCGTTATACACGCCGATGTCCTCGAGCGTGGCGTTCTGCTCGCGGTCGATGAAGTAAATGGACTGGGAAATATTCAGATTGTCGTTGAAGCCGATCGACGGAGCACTCTCCCAGACCCCGATGAGCTGCTCGGGATGGGGATAACTGAGCGGCTTCAGCAGCACGCCCTCCACCACGGCGAAGATCACGGTATTGGCGCCGATGCCCACCGCGAGGGTGAGCAGCGTAACGGCGGTAAACATGGGCGCGTTCGCCAGCCTGCGGAACACCTGCCTGAGTTGGTCGAGAAACATCGTCATGGGCAACGCCCTTTCCATCACTTTGTCAATCGTGCTTGGCGAATCGGACTGCAGGCCAAGATTGCGGGCCGCTGGAATCATGCTACGCCGGGCCGCGGGAAAAAGTTCCGGCCTGGCAGGCGGGGAAAAATGCATGCTCTACCGGGGCGTGCCGTCCTGCATTACGGGGCGCGAGGTGCGCAAATGACTGCCGGCTCACTTCGCGCGCAACAATTCGCATCCGGGAAGCGTCATTTCCATCAGATACCCCGAGCAAGAGGAGGTGGTATCGATGACCAGATCGAGATTCGCTTCGACATTGACGTTTTTGATTCTTGCTTTGGCAATGGTGGGCGACGCGCAGGCGCCCGCTGCCGCAACCAGCTCCACCCTCACTCTTCCTTCCGGCACAAAGATCGAGGTGGCCGTGGTTCAGCCGCTGTGGGCAAACCTCGCGGCGCCGGGCGCTCAGCTTTACGCGCAGACCACGTTTCCGGTGGTTGCGGAAGACCGCGTCGCTATTCCGGCCGGCACGTATGTGGAAGGGACGATTGAAAAGCTGACTCGCCCCACGCGGCGGACGAACCGGGCCGTGATCGAGGTTCTGTTTACCCAAATCGTCTTTGCGAACAACTATGTGGCAGCGCTGCCGGCGCTGCCCACGGGCGAAGCGGACGGCACGGCTGGGGGCGCGCAAAACGGTCCCGCTCCGAGCCTCATCGACATCACAGTGCAGGTAAGCACGAGCAATGATGTGCTGCTCGACAACGGTGCGCCGATCGAAATCACGCTTGCCGCGCCGTTGGCACTCGATGCCTCGCAGGAGTCCACGGCTGCGCCCCTCTCCCATGCGCCTGTTCCGGGCCAGTTCAAGTCTGCATCGCTCTGCCGACCCATCCCCGGTTCTCCCGGCACGCCAGGCACGGCGGACACCGTGATTCCGGGCACGCCAGGCACGCCGGACACTGTCATTCCTGGTGGACCCGGAATGCCAGACACCGTGATTCCGGGAACGCCCGCCACGCCCGCAACTGTGATTCCCGGCACGCCGGGCACGCCGGGGTTTTCAGGCCGACCCTGTCCCGCTCCGCCCATGGTGATTTCGAGCACGCTCGTCAACGCACAACCTGCTTCCGGCCCGGCGCCGCTCCCGGCAGCGACACATTGAGCCTTCTCGCATCTCCGCCGGCCATCCTCGAAAGGAAAAGGCCCTGTCATGCCCTCCCGCTTGATTGCCGTGGTTTCGATGATCGCCTTTCTGAGCGCTCAGACGCCTTCAGGTTTTGCGCAGACGGCGGTGCAGAGCCCGTCGGCGCAAAACACGTCCATGCAGTCTTTGCTTGCGGAAACTGCAACCCACGGTGAGCCGTCTTCCGCGCAGCAGACCATCACGGTCCCTGCGGGAACGGCGATTCCACTCACGCTCATCAATCCCATTCGTAGCAAGTCGAGCAAGCCGGGAGATGCGGTGCGCGCCACGGTGGCGTTTCCGGTCACCGTAGGAACAGAGGTCGCAATCCCCGCCGGCAGCTACGTTGAGGGCGCGCTGCAGCAGGTGACGGCGCGGGCGGGCAGCACGGGACAGCCGGAGGTAACGATCCACTTCACGCGGCTGCTGTTTGCGAACGGATACAGCGTGGGGCTGGACGCTGAAAACACCCAGGCCGAATGGCAAGCGCCCGCCACGCCTGGCGCGATAACGCCCGCGGAAGAGACAACCTCGGATCCGATGCCGCTTCGCGACGTAAGCGCGCCTGCCGCGGATCCGCAGCCACATTTATTGCGAGCCGCCTATGCGCTCGAAGGCCAGCAACAGCCCGCGCTTCCGCCACTGCCGCAGGTCGGCCCTTCGCCCGGGGTGGTTATAGGCGCGGTCATGGGCGGAGCGGCTGCGTTTACGATCGGAATGCTGCTGTGGTCCCGTCACCGCGCGGGAAGCCTCGACTACGTGCTTTTCGACGGAGGCTGGCAGTTCCAGATCGTGCTTCAGAAGCAGTTGGTGATCGACCCGGCGCGGGCCGCGGCAGCCGGCAATTAGCCGCTCGGGTCCGCGGACCAACTTCTATTAGGCGCCTGCCGGGTAGAATAAGCCACGAGGAACAGTCATGAAGCGATATCGGATCGCCTTGATTCCCGGCGACGGCATCGGCAAGGAAGTTGTTCCCGCCGGCCGGCAGGTGCTGGAGGCGGTCGCCGGGGCCGAAAGCGGCATTGGCTTCGAGTTTGAGGGCTTCGACTGGGGCGGCGACTACTACCGCGCGCATGGTGCGATGATGCCTGATGACGGCCTGGAGGCGCTGCGCGGCCAGAACGCGATTCTGTTTGGCTCCGCGGGTGACCCCGGCATTCCCGACCACATTACGCTGTGGGGTCTGCGGCTCAAGATCTGCCAGGGCCTGGACCAGTACGCGAACGTGCGGCCGACACGCATTCTGCGCGGCATCGACGCGCCGCTCAAGCGCTGCCGCACCGAGGATCTCGATTGGGTAATCGTGCGCGAGAATACCGAGGGCGAGTATTCGGGGGCCGGCGGGCGCGTGCACCAAGGATTTCCCATTGAAGCGGCAATGGATGTTTCGCTGATGACGCGCGCCGGCGTGGAGCGCATCCAGCGCTACGCCTTTCGCCTGGCCGCGTCACGCCCGCGCAAGCGGCTTACCGTGGTGACCAAGAGCAACGCGCAGCGGCACGCCATGGTGATGTGGGACGAGGTGGCCGCGGAGGTGGCCGGGGATTTTCCCGAGGTGGGGTGGGACAAAGAGCTGGTGGATGCGATGACGGCGCGGATGGTGAACCGGCCAGCCTCGCTGGACACGATTGTAGCTACGAACCTCCACGCCGACGTCCTGAGCGACCTGGCCGCGGCCCTCGCGGGCAGCCTGGGCATTGCCCCCACCGGTAACATCAACCCTGAGCAGGCGTTTCCGTCGATGTTCGAGCCCATCCACGGTTCGGCCTTCGACATTATGGGCCAAGGCGTCGCCAACCCCATTGGGACTTTCTGGTCGGCGTCAATGATGCTCGATCACCTGGGCGAGCCGGAAGCCGCGCGCCGCGTGATGGAGGCCGTGGAATACGCGACGGCGGACCCCAAACTGCACACGCGCGACCTGGGCGGCGCGGCTACGACGGCCGAAGTTACCGAAGCGGTCTGCGCCCGGATCGCCGCCGGGGCCGGGCGCCCCTTGGCCACCGCGTGAGCGCGCCCGCGGCATTGTCGAAGCTCGAAGAAAGCATCGTCCGCAAGCTGCGCTGGCGGATTCTGCCGTTCGTGATGCTGCTCTACTTCGTGAGCTATCTCGACCGCGTGAATGTGGGTTTTGCCGCGTTCACCATGAACAAGGCGTTGGGGCTCACGCCGGCGATGTTCGGGTTTGGCAGCGGCATCTTTTTCGCCGGCTACTTTTTGTTCGAGGTTCCCTCAAACCTCATCCTCTATCGCGTGGGCGCACGGCGCTGGATTGCGCGGGTGCTGATCAGCTGGGGGCTGGTGTCGGCGGCATGTGCGTTCGTGGTGGGACCGCGCAGCTTTTACGCGCTGCGCTTTTTGCTGGGCGCGGCGGAGGCGGGTTTTTTCCCGGGCATTGTCTATTACTTAAGCCTGTGGTTTCCGGCGCGGCATCGCGCTGTGGCGATCGCCGCATTTATGACCGCGGCGCCGCTCTCGATCGCGCTCGGGTCGCCCATTTCGGGCGCGCTGATGGAACTGCCGCGCATTGCCGGGCTCGACAACTGGCAATGGCTGTTCATTTTCGAGGCGCTGCCGGCGGTGGTGCTGGGCTTTGTGACGCTCAAGGCGCTGGCCTCGACGCCCGAAGAAGCGCGATGGCTCAAGCCCGAGGAGCGCGCGTGGCTTAAGGCCGAGTTGCAGGCTGAATATGCGGAGCTGGGGGCGCGCAGCGGGCATGGAAGCGAAGCATGGCGGGCGCTTTTTAACCCGCGGGTGCTGGCGCTGGCGGTGGTATACGGCGGCACGTCGGCGGGCATGTATGCGGTGGGCTTCTGGGCTCCGCTGCTGCTCGGCCAGCTTGGGTTTTCGCCGCTCACGGTGGGCTGGCTGAACGCCTTGCCGGGCATCGCGGCCATCGCCGTCATGATCGTGTGGGCGCGCCACTCCGACCTGACGCTGGAACGCACCTGGCACGTGGTGCTGCCCTGCCTGACTGGCTGCGTCGGGTTTCTATGGGGCGGGGCGACGCACGCGGCTGTCGCTGTGGTTCTGGCGCTGGCGCTGATGTACATCGGCGTCAATGCCTCCAAGCCGACGATGTGGCCGATGCCGAACCTGTTTCTTTCCGGCGCCGGCGCCGCTGCCGGCATTGCGTGGATCAACTCGGTGGGCAACTTGGGCGGATTTTTCGGACCTTTCGCGGTGGGCTGGCTCAAGCAGCGCTCCGGCAGCTATGGGGCAGGGCTGGACGCCGTGGCCGCCATGATCGCCGTGTCCGCCGGCGTGATGCTGGTGCTGAGCCGGCAGGTGGAACGCAGGCCTGGCAAAGCGCAGGTTGAAGAAAAGGATCCTGCGTAGCGGGTTGGCGGTGTGGCGAGGACGAGACGGATTTCGCATAGCAGTCAGTGGTGAAAGTCGGGATTCCGCAAAATACATCCCTCGGCGGTTAAAGCTGCATTCAATTTGGGCCGCTTACGGCACGGATCAAGCCGTACCCTTTCAAAACCTGAAAGCGCGCCTGATTCAACCGAACGTTAACAATCCTCATCCCGGCTTCCCGTTACGATAGGTGGAAGACGCTTCCAAGCCGGTCCGTAGTGGATCACTTTGACCGAGCTGCGAAGGGCATGGGCTCTACAGGCTGCGCGAAAAGGAGAATCAACAGCCGGAGCGTGCTTCCATCAGGGACCAAAAGGAACGGAAAAAATGGAGATCAGAGGGGCGAATCGAATCAGAAACTTCCATCGAGGGCTCAAGCCCGCCATTTATTCTGTCGCATTTGCGTCGCGACTAAAGTCGCGCCCTGATACAGGGCTTCGCCCAAGTCGAGTTTTTCCGCAGCAGGCGGTCAACGGCTTCAATTCGAATGAGTTCACTTCAGATACGCGTGCACGAGATCGATCAGGTCCTCGGCCAGCTCGGGGGCAATCTGCTCCTTGGCTCCGTCTACCAGGTGGAAGCGGATATGGGTTTCGAGCACTTCGCCCATGAGGGCGTTGACGCCGCCGCGGACGGCGGCCAAAAGCATCAATTGGTCGCCGCAATCCTGGTCGGCCGCCAGGGACCGCTCCACCGCGTCCAACTGGCCGCGCACTTTTCTCACCCGCTGCAACAGTTTCACTTTTTCCCGTTCCTGGTGCGACATGCGCCGTTCCTCCGCTTGCCATACCTAGCCCCGGTATGGTATTAAACGAGTGGGACTTCAATTTTCCAATTGTATGCCTGGCCGTCGCTCCAATTCGCATAGCTCCGTGCTTGCCATCGCGGTTCTCCTTCTTTGGTTGGGGGGTGGTTCAAGCACGGCCGCCGCTGGACAGGCGTCCGCCTCACCTCCGGCGGCGCCTCAGCCGCAGAACGGGCCGGCGTCACCAAGCGCGGGGCAAACCATACCACCGGGTGGCGATCAGCCTACCAGCGCAAACCCAGGCCAAGACGACCCCGAAACTGTGTTTCCGCACACGGAGGCGGGCCGCTACTGGGTTTCCGGGCAAGTCAACCTTATCCTGCAAGGCCATCCGGCCTTCCCGGCAAGATACAGCGGCCCCAACAGCTTGACGCGCTGGGCGCAGAGCGCGACCACGCATGTGATGACGCTCTATACGGGGTACGAGCTGACGCCCACCACGGAGGTATTTGCCGATCTCGAGGACGCGACCGGCAACGGCATTGGCAACGCCAACGGCCTAGCCGGGTACACCAACCTCGATTCAGTGCGGCTGGTCCTGGGGCTGCCGCTGTCGAAATCGCCGTACCTGGCGCGGTTCATGCTGCGCCAGATTATCCCGTTGAGCAAGGATCACGTGAGCGCCGACCGCGACGAATTGCACTTGGCCACAAGCCTTCCCACCCGGCGCATGGAGTTCCGTTTGGGCAAATTCGACCTGACCGACTTCTTCGATGCGAACGAGTGGGGCTCGGACGACCACCTGCAATTCATGAACTGGACGGTGGACAACAACGGGGCCTACGACTACGCCGCCAACACGCGCGGCTATACCGACGGCGCGATGCTCGAATACGACGATGGCTGGTGGTCGGCCCGTTTTGCCGAAACCCTCATGCCGAAGATCGCCAATGGCATCCATCTCGACGCCGACGTGGCGCGGGCGCGCGCGGAGAACTTCGAGTTTGAAGGGCGCGGCGACTCCATCGGCCACCGCGCCGGCGTGGTGCGCTTCCTGGCCTATCTCAACCACGCCGACATGGGCAGCTACAGTGAGGCGAACGCGGAGTTCCTGGATGGCGAGACGACAACGCCAAACATTGTTGCGACGCGGCAGGAAGGGCGGCACCGCTACGGGTTCGGGTTGAATTTCCAGCAGGAAATCACCTCGGACGCCGGCGTTTTCGGGCGCCTGGGCTGGAGCGACGGGCACAACGAAGCCTACTGCTACACCGAAGACGACCGCACCCTCGAATTGGGCGGCTTTTCGATGGGCCGCGTGTGGCGCCGGCCTCAGGACCGCGCCGGAGCCGCATTCGTGGTCAACGGCATCGTGGCCGCGCACCAGCAGTACCTTGGCCTCGGCGGCCTGGGCTTTCTGCTTGGCGACGGCGGCCTCACTTACGGCGACGAAAGGATCGTTGAAAGCTTCTATACTGCGCACCTCTGGCGCGGCTTCTCCCTTTCCTACGATTTCCAGTACATCAACGATCCCGGGTACAACCAGTCCCGCGGCCCGGTGGCTGTGTCTTCAGCGCGCTTCCATACCGAATTTTGAGCGGTCGCGTTCTGAGCGGCCGCGCGGACGTGCAAGCACTCAACTTGGCCGGAATAGGGACCGGAGATCTGTGGCCTCGGCGGCTGGTTCGGTGAGGTGCGGCTATTTGCCCAGTTTCTACCGTTTTAGCTAATTTAGCTATCTTAGCTATTATGCCCCCTCCCCCTCCCCCTCCCCCCTTTCGTGGTTAAGTGGTTTGTTTGCAATCACTTATACTAATGAGTGCTGGGCCTAAATCCTTGATAATAAAGGGGTTAGATCCTAAGATCTTCCATCCAAACGAGTTGCGGGCAGATTTGAGCCAGAGTTTTACTCCTTGGGGTAATTATTTACTTGACTGACCAAGAAAATTCTGGCATACTTTCTTCATGGACAGCCCAAAGACACTACAGCAAGCAATCATCTACTTCACCGATTACGAGAATTGCCGCCGGTTTCTGATCGGTCTGCGTTGGGCGGATGGCAAGGTGCGCTGCCCATCTTGCGGTTCGGAGCACGTGACCTATCTCGAATCGGCGCGCCTCTATAAGTGCTACGGCAAGCATGAAAAGGCAAAGTTCTCGCTGAAGGTCGGCACCATTTTTGAAGATTCCCCGCTTGGCTTAGACAAGTGGCTTCCCGCTATGTGGCTAGTCGTGAACGCCAAGAACGGCATCAGCAGTTGTGAGATCGCCCGCGCTCTTGGCGTCACCCAAAAATCCGCGTGGCATATGGCGCACCGCATCCGCTTCGCCCTGCATCACGGCTCGTTTGATTCCATGCTCACTGGCGAAGTTGAAGCGGACGAGACTTTCATCGGCGGCAAAGCCCGCAACATGCACAAGTCCAAAAAGCCCAAGGGAACCGGATTCAGCGGGCGTCCGGTCGGCGGCATGGCTAAAACCATTGTCATGGGAATGCTGGAGCGGGGCGGTAACGTCCGCACCCAGGTTATCCAAGACCGATTTAAGGAAACGCTGCATCCCATCGTTCGCAAGCACGTCGAAGCAGGCGCTGCGCTCTATACCGATGAACTGGGCGGCTACAAGGGACTTGACGCCGATTACATTCATCAAATCATCGACCACGCGCTGGAGTACGTGAATGGCCGCGTCCACACTAACGCTATGGAAAACTTTTGGTCATTACTCAAACGCGGCTTGGGTGGAACCTATGTGAGTGTCGAACCGTTTCACCTCTTCCGGTACTTGGACGAGCAGGCTTTCCGTTATAACGAGCGGTCGAAACCGGATCGCCCAATGAACGATGCGGATCGGTTCGCGCTTGCCTGCTCATGGATCGTCGGCAAACGACTCACCTGGGACAGCCTCACCGGCAAGCAGGCAGACGGACGAACGCAAGTTAACTAAACGAGAAGGCCAGCGACAGAAACGCGGGAAACGGAAAGCCGGTTAGCCCTTAGAAACGACCGGCTTTTTCTTGCGCTTGGAATGGCCGAACGGGTTGGGAACTGCGCTCTTCGGGACCGTCAGCACCGTTTTCACAGCATTCTGGAAACGCTCGAATGCCTGCGGCCCTTCAATCATCTCAGGTTTCGGGCGAGGATGCGGTTCCGCTTTCATGCGCTCTTCCTGATTGCTTTCTTGGAGACTGTCAGTTTGACCATCCTCACAATCGAGCGGGCGGGAATCGCCATATCGCCACACCCCTGTGATTCTATTCCCGGCTCACTGCTGTTGTGGATATGCGGAACCACAACCTTGGTATCCTTGCCATCGTAGAGAAGCCATCCAACAGACCGGCATATAAATGGTTTAGGGGCGCAATTGCTTATCGACTGCCAGCCCGATGAACAGCCGA
>JASHTU010000322.1 GCA_030040395.1 Acidobacteriaceae bacterium | reverse complement strand
AAAACGGTACTGGGATTGGTCGACGAGACCGGCCAGCCCATCGGCCACACGGATTGGCGCGAGTGGTCGCGCGCCACTCCTGGAACCGTCTTCGATCAGCCGGAGCCCGAGGAACTGATCGAACTCACCGTCATTGTCCCCGCCCGCAACGAAGCCGTTTGCCTCGCCGTCTGCCTTCAGTCTCTCGTCAGTCAGTCTGAAGAGATCTTCGCGCTCGGCAAAGACTGGGAGCTGATTGTCGTTGATGACCACTCCACCGACCGCACCGGGGAGATCGCCCGCGGCTTCCCTGAGGTCACGGTCATGGAGGCCGCCAAGCTCGAGCCCGGCTGGACCGGCAAAGCCAACGCCATTTGGACGGCGGCGCGCAGCGCGCGTGGCCGCTGGCTGCTGTTTACCGACGCGGACACGATTCACGAGCCCGGCGACCTCCGTCGCGCCCTCCATGAGGCCGAGCGGCACAAAGTCGGCATGCTCAGCTACTCGCCCCGCCAGATTGTTCGCGGCTTCGTTCAGCGCACTCTCATGCCGCTGGTCTTCAGCGAGCTCGCCCTGGCCTATCCACCCGCCAAGGTCTCTGACCCCGCGCAGCGCGTCGCCGCCGCCAACGGGCAATTTTTGCTTGTCGAGCGCGAGGCCTATCGCAAAGTCGGCGGCCATCCCAGTGTCGCCAACAAGGTCCTCGAAGATGTCGAGCTGGCCTTCCTGGCTAAACGCCGCCGCATCGGCCTGCGGTTCCGCTACGCCGACGACGCTCTTGCCTCGCGCATGTACCGCAGCACCGGCGCGATGATCGAAGGCTGGACGAAAAACCTCGCCCTCCTGTTCAACAACACCCTGGCCACAGCCGTCTGGCGCGCCGTCGATATCCTGCTCCTCTTTGGCCTGCCCGTGCTCACCTTTCTGCTCTGGAACGCCCGCCTCGGCGCTCATTCGCTCGAATGGCTAGGCGCCGGCTGGATCCTCGCCCTGCTGTGGCTGCGCACCCTTTTCCGCTTCTACCATCGTGTCGCCAAGTCCAACTTCAGCGTTGCCGACTGCGCCCTTTCGCCCCTCGGCTTGCCGCTTTTCGTCGCCCTCCTCTACCGAAGCTGGTTTCAGCACCGCGTGCTCAAGCGCGTAAGCTGGAAAGGGCGCAGCTACGCAGCCTAGCAATGGGGGAGGGAACCAGGGGCTCAGGCTCTCACAAAAGGCCGAAATTCCCGGCGCCTTGAATCCAGGGCCTTGCCGTTTTTGGGGGCTGGCCGCTCTTGCGTTTGCAGCATAAAAACCCACGTTTGAACCTATGGATTATGAAGCCCAGGTCCGCTCACGGGCATCTTTCATAGGAGGATTGGCATGATTTTTTTGACCCGGCGGGCCACATTCTCCGCCTCGCACTATTATTGGAACGACGCCTGGTCCGCCGAAAGGAACGCGCAGGCCTTCGGGCGCTGCGCCAATCGCAACAGCCACGGCCACAACTATACCCTCGAGGTCACGGTGGCCGGCGAACCGGATCCGGTGACCGGCTTCGTGGTCGATCTCAAGTGGCTCAAGGACGTCATCGAACGCGAGGTGCTGTCGGCCTACGATCATCGTCATCTGAACTTAGAGGCGCCGGAGTTTGCCGCCGGCAAGCTCCTGCCCACCACGGAGAACATCGCCATTGCCGCTTGGAACCGTTTGCAGCCCGCCGTCACCGACGCAGGAGGCGCGCGCCTGAGCCGGATTCGCGTCTATGAGACCTCGGACATTTTCGCCGAATACCGCGGCGAGCGAGGTGAACTTTGAGACAGGCTCCCTCCAAAGCCTATTTCGGCCGACGCTACACGCTGAGCGCCAGCCACCGTCTCCACACCCAGGCCTTGACCACGGCCCAAAACCGCGCCGCGTATGGAAAGTGCAACAACCCCTACGGGCACGGTCACAATTACGTCGTGGAGATCCTGGTCGGGGGCGCGGTCGACCCGGAAACGGGCATGGTGGTCGATCTGGCGGGGCTCGACGCCCTCGTCGACGCCCGAATCCTGGCCCGCTTCGATCACAGCAACCTCAATGCCGATCCGGCCTTTGCGGAGCGTGTTCCCACCACCGAAAATCTCTGCTGCATGATTTTCGGTCTGATCAAGGATGAACTCCCCGCAGGCAAGCTCGAATCGGTCCGCATCGAAGAAACCGAGAATAATTATTTTGAGTGCCGTGACGCTCCCGCCGAGCCGCCCGGCCCCAGAGGATGATGGAGAGGATAAGTGACCATGGCGCACCCGGTCGTCGTCAGCAGCTCCCGGCACAGAGTGGCGGAAGCCCCGGAGGGGCTGAGCGCATTCAGCACCCAGGACATGTACCGCGAAATCTTAACCCGGCTCGGTGAAGACCCCTCCCGCGACGGCCTAGCGGCCACGCCGGAGCGGATCGAGAAGTCGATGGCCTTTCTCACCAAGGGCTACGAGCAGGACCCCGCCCAGATTCTTCGCGGCGCCCTCTTCGACGTCGATTACGACGAGATGGTCATCGTGAAGGACATCGAGATGTTCTCGCTCTGCGAGCACCACCTGCTGCCCTTCTTCGGCAAAGTCCACGTGGCCTACATTCCCAAGGGCAAGGTCATCGGCCTCAGCAAAATTCCCCGCCTCGTCGAGGTTTTCGCCCGCCGCCTCCAGGTGCAGGAGCGGCTCACTCGCCAGATCGCCGACGCCATCCAAGACGCCATCACGCCGCGGGGCGTCGGTGTGGTCATCGAGGCCCGCCATCTCTGCATGATGATGCGCGGCATTGAGAAGCAGCACTCCTCGACCGTCACCAGCGCCATGGTTGGCTGCTTCCGCCAAAAAGAAACACGCTCGGAATTCCTGTCGCTCGTCCGCCCGCCCGTCCCAGCCGGCGTTTAGCAGGATCGGCGCAGGGCGAGTCCGGAGAGCTCGGGGAGAGGCGTAAGGCCCAAACACGGTGAGCGCGACAAATCCGCCGCTCTCACCCAGGCCGCGCACCGCCCGCCTCTGGCGCGGGCCGCATCCTTTTGCCGAACAGGTACAGAGGGTAAGTAAGCGCCACCACGACCAAGGTAAACGCCGCGTGCTTCAAGTCGGCGACGACTGCCGCGACCAGGAAAACCGCCGCGCCCAGGCTGATTCCCAGGTTGGTCCACGGGTATCCCCACATTTTGAAGGGGCGGGGAAGGTCGGGCTCCCTGGCTCTCAAAACGAAGAGCGAGATGAACCCCGACAAGTAAACGGCCACATACAGGATTGAAGCCATGGCGATGAGCGTGTCATAGCTGCCGCTGAGAACCAGGCCCAACGCCACGGCGGCGCAGAGCAGCAGAGCCGCGCTGGGCGTGCCGCCGGCATTCACCGCCGTAATCCAGCCCGGCATCAGCCGCTGGCGCGCCATCGCGAACAGAATCCGGGGGGCCATCATCAGCGTTGCATTGATGGTGCTGACCACCGTCACCATCGAAATCAGGAGAATCACTTCTCTGCCGTGGCTCCCGAAGATCGCCGCCGCCGCATCCGCGGCCGGGATCTGGGACGCCGCCAGCTTGCCCATGGGCAGCACGTGAAGCAGCGCCGCGTTCACCAACAGGTAAATGGCGCCGCACGCCAGCACCGCGGTGATCGATGCGCGGGGCAGATTCTTCACCGGGTTCTTGTCTTCTTCGGTGAAATAGATGGCTGCGTACCATCCGTCGTAGGAAATGACAATCGGCTGCAAGGCCGCGAAAATCGCCACCATCGCCGCCGCCAGCGGCAAGGTAAGCAGGCTGCGGGGCGCAGCCGGGCCGCCGGGCGCAACTTTCGGGATGACCACGAAACACGCCGCCACAAACGCCACCAGCGCCGCAGCTTTCGCGATGCTGGTAATTTTCTGCGTCCGGCTGCCCCAACGCACGCCCAACCAGTTCACCAGGGTCAGAGTCAGCAGGCAGGCGACCGAGGCCAGTTTTTCGCGCCCGCGCAACCAGGGTTCCAGACCGGCCGCGAACTCGCCAAAGGCAGCCGACAGATAGGCCGTCCCCGCGGAGAGCATCATCCAGTCGCAGCATCCGACCAGGAACCCTCCATACTCGCCAAATGCGCGCCGGGAAAAGACGAACCATCCCCCCGCCCGGGGCAGCATGGTTCCCAGCTCGCACACTGCCTGCGCGCAGCAAAACGCGAAAGCGCCGCCCATGCACCAGGCCGCGAAGACCAGCCAGGGATTTCTCAAGTGAGCGGCAATTTCCCCGGGCGTGAGCAGGATGCCCGAGCCAATGGTGTTGCCCACAACCACGGCGATCCCGAAGCCCACCCCCAGAATCCGCAGAAGGTGACCCTTCCGCGAGATCTCGGAACTTGGAACTTCAGAGCCAACTTCAGAAATCGACGCGTGCATTGAGCTTTTTTGAGCGGGGAAATTCGCCAAGGGAGTCCTGATCATACCGCCCGGCCCCGAGCGCGTCAACGGAAAAGGAAAAACAGTCCATCGCCGGGCGCATGCGGTCATCTTCAAAAATATCAACTGACAGCGCATCCGGCCCACGCGTCTCCTGACGGCCGCGGCTGTCGCTCCAGGTCCGGGAACTTCACGCCGGTTTCGGGCGTACACTCAAACGACCATGTTCAACGACCTCAGGTTCGCGCTCCGGCAGCTAGGCAAATCGCCCGGCTTTGCTCTCACGGCCATCGCCACCCTGGCGCTGGGCATCGGGGCCAACGCCATTGTGTTCAGCGTTTTGAATGCGCTGGTGCTGCGGCCCGTCAACGTGCCCGAGGCGCAGAATCTCTACATGGTGCAGCGCTTCGAGTTCCCCTCGCAGTCCTACCCCGACTACAAGGACCTGCGCGACCGCAACCGGACCTTCGCCAACTTGATGATCTTCGAAATCATTGGCGCGGTTGGCGTGGACACCGGCGACAATCCCTCCACTGCCTGGCCCTATCTGGCCAGCGGAAACTACTTCGACGCGTTGGGGATTCAACCCTATTTAGGCCGCTTTTTCCACGCTTCCGATGAGAAGGGTCTGAACAGCGCTCCCTACGTGGTTCTGAGCTACGCCTACTGGCGCGCCCGCTTTCTCGCCGACCCTCACGTGATTGGCCGCATGGTTGAGATCAACAAGCACCCCTTCACCATCATCGGCGTGGCGCCGCCGGCCTTTCGCGGCACAGAGCTGTTCTTCGCTCCGGCTCTTTGGGTCCCTATCGTCGAGCAGCCAACTCTCGAAGGGGAGAACAATCTTCAGTATCGAAGCGACCACTCTCCTTGGATCATTGGCCGGCTCAAACCCGGCGTGACCCCGAACCAGGCGACTGCAGATCTCAACGCCATCGGCGCCTGGTTGTCCAAAACCTATCCTTCCGACGACGAGGGCATCAAGTTCACCCTCGCTCGTCCCGGGCTGGCGGGCGACGTTCTCGGAGGTCCGGCGCGCGCGTTTATGGCCGGTCTCATGCTGCTTGCCGGTCTTATTCTGCTTGCCGCATGCGCTAATCTCGGCAGCCTGTTCGCAGCCCGCGCCGCCGATCGAGCCAAGGAAGTCGCTCTGCGGCTGGCTCTCGGTTCGCCGCGCAGCTTCATCGTGCGCCAACTCCTCACGGAAGCCATCCTCGTTGCCCTCGCCGGAGGAGTCATCGGCCTTGCCGGCGGGGTGGTCATGCTGCACGGCCTCAGCGCCTGGCAGCCCCTTCCCGATGTCCCCATCAACGTGCCCGTCAATCCTGACCTGCGCACCTACGCCGTGGCTCTGATCCTTGCTCTCGCCAGCGGGTTCCTCTTCGGGCTCGTGCCGGTCCGTCAGGTCCTGCGTTCCGATCCCTGGCAGGTCATCCGCAACGGCTCCGTCGGCCTGGCCGGGTTCCGCCGCCTCACGCTTCGCGACATTCTTCTAGTTCTGCAGATCGCCATCTGCGCCGTGCTCGTCACCTCGTCACTGGTGGCCGTGCGCGGCCTCATCCGTTCCCTGGGCAGCCGGTTCGGATTCCAGCCGCAGAATGCGATTCTGGTCGAGTCAGATCTGCACATGGCCGGGTACACCGGTGACCGCGTCCCCCAGATGCAACGCCGCATGATCGACGCCGTCGCCGCCCTTCCCGGCATCACTCATGTTGGCTACATTAACCAGATCCCGCTCGGCCTCGGCGGCGGCGATTCCTACGTCTACACCGATAAAACCACCGATTACCGCCCCACCAACTATGCTGCCGACGCCATGAACTACGACGTCTCTCCCGGCTACCTGGAGGCGGCGGGAACTCGCCTTCTCGCGGGCAGAGACCTCACTTTCGACGATGACAGCCACGCCCCCACGGCCACGCTCGTCAACAGCGAGTTTGCGATCAAAGTCTTCGGCTCGGTCCAAAAGGCCATCGGCGGGCATTTCAAGTATTGGGGCGGAAAGCGCGCCGAGGTAGTCGGTGTGGTGGAAGACGGCAAATACCGCTTCCTCACTGAAAATCAGCAGCCGGCGATGTTTTTCTGTTTCCTCCAGCAGCCGGAAAGCGACACGTGGCTGGTGGTGCGATCCTATCGCGACCCTGAGGATTTGACTGCAGACCTCGAACGCACCCTGCACGGCCTCGACGCGAGTCTGCCCATCGAAATCCACACCTGGAACTCGGAAATGGACACCGCCCTGTTCGCGGCGCGCGTCTCTACAGTCGCCCTCGGTGTCCTCGGATTGCTGGGCGCGATGCTCGCCGTCACCGGCATCTTCGGCATGGCTTCCTACGTGGTCAGCAAGCGCATGCGCGAGCTTGGCATCCGCGTGGCCCTCGGCGCCGACCAGGGCCAGATTCTCAGCGCCGCCCTCGGAGGCGCCCTCCGTCTGCTCGCCATTGGCTCCCTCGCCGGACTGGCCCTCGGCCTCATGGCCACGCGCGTCCTGTCTGCCATCGTCTACCAGGCCACGCCCAAAGATCCGGTGGTGCTAGCCGGCGTGCTCATCTCCATGCTGCTCCTCGGCCTGGTCGCGGCCACTATCCCCGCCCGGCGCGCGCTGGCCGTCGATCCCCTCATCCTGCTTCGCGAAGAATGAGCTCGGGGCTCGTAGCGGACGGAGCCAACTGCCAGCGATGCGGAGCAGGACGGTTACCGATCAGCCGACAAGAGTGATCCTTGAAAAAGAAGAAGAGAACCCGGGCGTCTGCGCCCAAGCCTTAATCGCAAACCAGCGTCGCATCGGGCCAGGACAGCATTTTCGCGCCGGCCTCCGGCTCGGCCGCGGCGCTCCCATCCAGGGGCGCGGCAAAGAACCGTTCCACCTCGTCCAGCACCTGCGCTCCGCTGCGCGCCTGGTAAATGGCCGCGCGCAGCTTGGCCCCGCCCGGCACGCCGTGCGTGAACCAAGTCGCAAACTGCTTCATCTTCCCCACCGGATCGCCCATGCGCGCGTCTCGCGGCAGCTCTTTGGTGGCTTCCTCTTCTGCCAGCAGCATTTGAAAGTACGCCAGGATCATCCGGCGCCGGTCCTCGACGGTCGGATTTTCATAAGTTCCGCTTGAGGTATACTGTGCAATCTGCCTGAAAATCCAAGGGTTAGCCGGAGCTGCTCGCCCGATCATGACCGCGTCGCAGCCGGTGTCGGCCACCATGGCCGCGGCGTCCTCCGGCGTGCGGATGTCTCCATTGCCGATCACCGGAATCCCCACCACCTGCTTCACCGCCGCAATCCACTCCCACCGCGCCTGCCCGCTGTAGCCCTGCTCCCGCGTGCGGGCGTGCAGAGCGACGGCATCCAGGCCCTCGGCCTCCGCCATCCGCGCCAGCTCTACGCACACAATCTGCCCATCGTTCCAGCCTATCCGGAACTTGACGGTGAAGGGAATCGTCACCGTCCGCCGCACCGCGCGAAAGATTTCTGCGATCCGGGGCAGATCGCGCAAGAGGCCCGACCCCCCATTGCACCCCACCACGCGCTTAGCCGGACAGCCCAGGTTCAAATCCACCAGGTCGAAGCCCGTCTCCTCCACAATCCGCGCCGCCTCGGCCAGGGTCGCGGGGTTCGACCCGAACAGTTGCGCCCCGATGGGATGCTCGTCGTCATAAAACGTCAGATAGCGACGCCGCTTCGACTCCCGCATGCGCGCCAGCCCGTCCGCTGAGGTGAACTCGGTCATCAGCAGTCCGCATCCCGACTGCGCATTGGTCACCGGGGCCTCAACTCCCGCCGCAGTTGACCCCTGATCCCTGACCTCTGACTCCTGGTCCCTGCTGAACAGGCTGGCGTGGCGGATAAAGCGCCGGAACACCGTATCGGTAACGCCCGCCATCGGCGCCAGCACCGTAGCCGGCCGCACCGGGACCGCGCCCAGCCACACCTCGGCGGGAACCCGCGCCTCCGCAGGCATGGCGTGCTCCACCGGATTGTCCCAGTTCTTCTTCACGGTGAAACCTCTACGGGGCATTCGGACCGCCAAACAACCTGATGCTCGTGAAACTTCCAACCTGCTACGTGTTGGCCAACCAGCAACCAGCGGTCGCCTTCTCTTCGCTAAAAGGCCTCCGCCGCGGCGGAGGCCCATGGAATCAACCTGCCTTCTGGCCGCGCTTTACTTTGCCGCCTTCGCCTCGCCCGCTTTGGCGTATTTCCGCCGGAACCGCTCCACGCGCCCGGCCGTATCCACCAGCCGCTGCTTGCCCGTAAAGAACGGGTGACACACGGAGCAGATTTCCACGTGGATGTCGCCCTTGTGGGTTGAGCGGGTTTCAAAATTGTTTCCGCAGGCGCACACCACCCGCACCGCGGCGTAATGGGGATGAATCTTTTCCTTCGGCATCGCTAAAGACGAACCTCTCTTCGCATCCTTCTCTTCCAGTTTAGGGGGATTGGAGCTTAAAGGCAATGGAGCGAGCAATCATCGGCAATCGCGGGTCCCGTGTCTTCTTCATCCTTGCATGGGACCTGCCGCGCGTCGGGGTCCCGGTTTGAATCGCGCTCGACACCGGCTCCAGATGGGCTTAAAGCAGCTGTGGGCAGCTTTGGAGTTCAAGCCAAACGGCATTCGCATAAGATGGTTCACGCCATGAAAATTCATGTTGCTCTCTTCTCGAACTCCGAATCCAGGTTTTCTGCGCTCAGTTGCGCCCTCCGTACCGTCATCGCCGGCGCGGCGATTCTCCAGGCCGCATCCGCGCTCGCTCCCGCGCAAGCGTTGCCCGCCGAAGCCTACGGCCCTTACAACGCCGAATTTCTCCCCGACGGCCCCGCGCTCACGAAGCCTCTCTCTGCAGCTGTTTCGCTCGACACTGCAGAGGCCCTGCTGCTCGACCGCCTGCACCTGAATCCACCGGAAGCCTCCGATCCTTTGCTCGCCGGCCGCGCATCGTGGACCCTCGCCTTTTGGTTCCATCCTTCCGAGCCGCTCACCGGCGCGGTCTTGCTGGCCGGCATCGGCGATCCAGCCGCGGAAGACGCGCGTTTCATCGGCGTCGAGAATAACCGCCTCGGCCTGTGGCTGGGCAGCGCGCAAGCCTCGCCCTCACTCATCGCCGGCGAAGTCCCCCTCAACGCCGCCGAGTGGCATCTGGCCGTGGCCGTCGGCGACGGCGAGCGCGTCACGCTCTTCGCCGACGGCGTCCAGGTGGCCGTAACCCCGCTCACGCAAGGCGAAGTTGCTGCGCAACTCGTCATGGCTCCCGATCCGCCCGCGCCCCTCACATCCACCCACTTTGGCGGCAAAATCGCCGCCCTCAAAATTTATCGCGAAGCGCTCACTGCGGCGCAGGTCAAGGACCTCGCCTCCGCTCCGCCGGATTTCACTCTGCCCACCTATGAAGAAGCCTCAGCGCACTGGCCCGTGCAGACCCGGGGCCAAGCGGGCTACAGCGAACCGCAGGACCCCTCAACCTTCCCTCGCGGCAAAGGAGGCATGGAGAAGCCCGTTGCCAAGGCCCTGCAGGCGGCAGACCTTCGGTGCGAATTGAGGGGAAGCAATCCCTGGACGCTCGAAGGGGGCTGGCGCCTGGCCGCGGCCCCAAAGGTGAACGCCAGCGGCGAAGAAATCTCCAAACCCGGCTTTGCCGACAAGGACTGGCTCGTCGCCACGGTCCCCGGCACTGTGCTCACGACGATGATCGACCGCGGCGTCTATCCCGATCCCTATTATGGCCTCGACGATCTCGCCATCCCTGAAAGCCTCGCCCACCAGGATTACTGGTACCGCGTCGAGTTCAAAATCCCCGCGGCCGCCCGCGGCCAGCGCCTCACCCTCACCTTCCAGGGCGTCAACTACGCCGCTGAAGTGTGGCTCAACGGCAAAAAGCTCGGCGGCTTTACCGGAGCCTTCCTGCGCGGCAAATTCGACGTCACCAGCCTCGTCGCATCCAGCGGCGAAAACGCTCTCGCTGTCCGCGTCTCGCCGCCGCCCCATCCCGGCATTGCGTACGAGGAATCCATCAAAGCCGGCCCCGGCGAAAACGGCGGCATGGAAGTCCTCGACGGCCCCACCTTCGCGGCCACCGAAGGCTGGGACTGGATTCCCGGCATCCGCGACCGCGATACCGGCATCTGGCAGGACGTTACCCTTACCGCCTCAGGCCCGGTCCAGGTCGGCGACCTCAACGTTATCACTACGTTGCCCAAGCCCGACCTGAGCGAAGCCGACATCGAGATTGAAGCCCCGCTCGTCAACTTTTCCGACGCGCCCGTCGACGGCGACCTCACTGCCGACTTCGACGATGTCAAAGTGACCAGGCGCGTCCATCTCGCTCCCGGCGAAAACGATGTTCGCCTCGAGCCCGCTGATTATTCGCAGCTCAAGGTGCAGAACCCACGCCTCTGGTGGCCCAACGGCTACGGCGATCCCACCTTGCACACGCTTACCGTCACCTTTCGCATCGGCCGTCAGGTCAGCTCCACGCAGCGCATCGAGTTTGGCATGCGCGAGGTCAGTTACGAGCTCTCCCTCTTCGACGCCACCGGCCATCTGCGCCGTGTCGAAGTCTTGCCCGGCCGCACCCACGACGAAACCCTCCCGCTCATCGACGGCACACACGACGGCATTCGCGAAATCGACGACAAAACTCCCAACATCGTCCCGCCGGGTGAAATCCTGCCCGAATACATGCGCCAAGCCTGGGTGCAAACCCTGGCGCCCGGCGCCTTGGGCTCGCCCTCCATTCGCCCCGTTCCCGGGGGCTGGCCCGGCACGGATCTGGTCATCAAAGTTAATGGAGTGCGCATTGCCGCGCGCGGCGGCAACTGGGGTATGGACGACGCCCTCAAGCGTGTCAGCGTCGCCCGCCTCGAACCCTATTTCCGGCTCCATCGCGACGCCCACGTCAACATCATCCGCAACTGGATGGGCCAAAGCACCGAGGAAAGCTTCTACGCCCTCGCGGACAAGTACGGCTTGATGGTCTGGAACGACTTCTGGGATTCCACCCAAAACTACAATCTCGAAGCCGAAGACCCCGCGCTCTTCCTTAACAATGCGCGCGATGCGATTCTCCGCTTCCGTCACCATCCGTCGATCGTGGTCTGGTGCGGCCGTAATGAGGGCGTGCCTCAGCCCATCATCAATCAAGGCCTCGAAAGCCTCGTCCGCACCCTCGACCACACCCGCTACTACACCGGCAGCTCCAACCGTGTGAACCTGCGCAACTCCGGCCCCTATCATTTCGAGCCACTCTCGACTTATTACCAAATCAACCGCGGCTTCTCGGTCGAGTTGGGCATTCCCAGCGTGCCCACGCTCGAGAGCCTCGAGTCCTTCATCCCCGTTCCCGATCGCTGGCCCCTCAGCGACACGTGGGCCTATCACGATTTTCACCAGAGCGGCAACGGTGAGGTTGCGCCTTACCTGGCGCACATGGATACCGAATTCGGCGCGGCCACCGCCTTTAAGGACTTCGTCCGCAAGGCGCAGATGCTCGACTACGCCGGCCATCGCGCCATCTTCGAGGGCTTCGCCGCGCATCTTTGGCAGCCCAACTCCGGCCGCCTTATCTGGATGACCCAGCCCGCCTGGCCCAGCACCGAATGGAACTTCCTCAGTTGGGACTACGACACGCAATCCAGTTTCTATGGAACCATGAAGGCGTGCGAGCCTATCCACGCCCAGCTCAACTTCGCCGACAACTCTGTCGACCTCATCAACCTCGGCGCCGCCCGCTCCTTGATGGTGCGCGTTCGCGTTGTCGGCCTCGACGGCAAAGTTCTCAGCGACCACAGCAATCAAATCCTCGCCGCCGAGAACAACCGCACTCCTGTCGCCAAGCCCGACCTCGACGCGCTTGCCGCCGGCCACGCCGTCTTCGTCGAACTGGACGTCGCCGATCCTTCCGGCGCGCCCATTAGTAACAATTTCTACTGGTGGGCAAAGGAGGAAGCAAGCCTGCGGGAGTTGAACGCCCTGCCGCCGGCCACGCTCACGGCCTCCGCCGCCGCGCCCGCAGGCAGCGGCGAGCGCCATGTCAACGTCACCGTCAAGAACTCCGGTCCAACCGCGGCCGTCCTGGTCAAGCTCACCCTTGAAGACGCCGCCACAGGCAAGCGCATCCTGCCCGCCTATTACAGCGACAACTACATCTCGCTCCTGCCCGGCGACGAGCGCACTGTCACCATCGCTTTCCCCGCCGGCCAGGCCCAGCCCCAAATCGCTCTCCGCGGCTGGAACTTGACGGCGCAAACCATCGCCGTCCATTGATTCGCTGATCCGAGGTGGGCCAACTCGTTACCCGGCGCTCTTTCGACGAATTTCTTCCGGAGCTGCTTCCACCCGGTTTCGTCCCCTGCGTTTGGCGCTGTAAAGCGCCCCGTCTGCGGCGGCCACGAGATCTTTGGGCGTGCGATAGCTTTCGGAAATTGTCGTGGCCACGCCGGCGCTGACCGTTAGATACGGCGCAACATTCGATGCCGGATGGCGCAACTGGAGGTTCGCAACGGCCAATCGCACCTGCTCCGCAATCTGCGCGGCATGGATGGCGTCGGTCTCGGGGAGAATCAAAGCGAACTCTTCCCCTCCCATGCGTGCGGCCAAGTCACTGCTGCGCCTCCCGGCTCGCCCGATTTCCCTGCCCAGCAAAACCAGGCATTCATCGCCGCGCTGGTGTCCCTCGGAATCATTCAGGGCCTTGAATTGATCCACGTCGAAGATCACCAGCGAGAGAATCGAACCGGCTCTGTTCAGCCTCGCACATTCTCGAGCGAGCGTCTGGTCAAACAAACGCCGATTGGCCAATCCGGTCAGCGCATCAATGGTCGAAAGCCGGAGCAACTCTTCATTTGCGACGCGCAGATCCCGGGTCTTTTCGTCCACAATTCGCAGCAGGTGGCGCTCCCGGCCTTTTGCGGCCCGGGTGCGGAGTTGGACAATCACCAGGACGATCGCCAGGGGGATGAGTGCACACCCTCCGATAAACCACCATCGCAAATACCAGGGAGTGAGGATCGAAAAAGAGAATTCATCCGCGTACGGACTCCACGCTCCATCCCCGCCCTGCGCTTGAACTTGGAGCTGGTATGATCCGGGCGCCAGCCGGGCAAACTCCAATTCCCGCTCCGTCGTCTCCGTCCATGCCGAGCGGTCGTCCAGGCGGTAGCGGAACTCTGCGCCGCTTTGGCCCAAGGCGTTGAGGGCGGAGTATCTTGCCCGCAAAGCTCCCGAATCGAAGGCGAAAGCCGGGTTGCGTTGGCCGAAAATATCGACCTTCCCCATTTGAAGTAGGGTAAAGACCACGGTGGGCGGCGATGGCCGTGACCAACGGGTTATCGGCTTGAAGTGCGAGAGCCCGCTGCTGGTCCCGATCCAGATGCCGCCATCGGCGCCCTGGGCAAACCCGCCCAGGTCGCAGTCGTTCCACGCCAGCCCGTCGCCCATGTCGTAGTGGCTCCAGCGCCGGCCATCCCAAACGTCCACGCCATGTTCGGTTCCCGCCCACAGCCGCCCCGACCGGTCAAAATCGAGGAAGTAGACAATTCCATCGCTGCCGCGCCGCTGAACGCCCTTCACGATGGCCAACCCTCCCGGCCGCAAATGGACGTGGTCGATGCCGCCTCCAAAGCGATAGCCGATCCACATCTCTCCGTGGGCTCCGGGGCCCAAGGAAATGACCGCCTGATTGCTCAAACCATTGGCTTTGGTCCAGTTCTTCCAGCGTCCGGCAACCAGTGCGAAGAGTCCGTCGGCGCCGCCGGCCCAGATGGTCCCATCGCTACCCTGGGCAACCGTCCAAATCCGCGCCGGCGGCACATCCGCGATCCGGGAAAAGCTCGAATACGGCGGTTGGGCTACGAATAACCCCGCCTCCGTGGCGGCCCAGAGCCTCTGCTGGCCATCGAGAAGCAGGGTGTACGGCGCCCTTCCCGTGAGTCCTTGTGGCCC
>JASHTU010000321.1 GCA_030040395.1 Acidobacteriaceae bacterium | reverse complement strand
AGCGTTGCGGGCATTATTTCGATGAGCTGGCACTATGCGCACATCGGCAGCCCCGTGCCTCTGGGGGTGGATTTTCGCGGCGGCACGCAGGTCACGGTGCAGTTCACGCAGGCGCCCGATATGAACCGGATCCGCCAGGCCATTGACGCCGAAGGGATAAGAGACGCCGACATCTCCACCATTGGCGAGCCGGCGAGTCATGAAGTGGTCATCGGCCTTCCCGAGCAGATGAACGAAAAGGCCCTGGACGTGGGTCGCACCAACATTGAGAACGCGCTGCGCGCGCATTACACCGCAAATTTTAAAGAGCGCAGCATCGAGGTGGTGGGCCCCACGGTGGGCCACCAGCTTGAGAAACAGGCCGCCCTGGCCACGTTCTATTCGCTCATCGGCATGTTGATCTATCTCTGGTTCCGCTTCCAGTTGATTTACGGCGTTGCGGCGGTCATCGCCTGTTTCCACGACACGTTGATCACCGTGGGAGCCTTCTCGCTGGCCAGTTCCTTCGGGTTCAGAGACCTGGAGCTGAGCCTTACCGTGATTGCCGCCATCCTTACCCTGGTGGGCTATTCGATGAACGACACGATCGTGGTTTTCGACCGCATCCGGGAAAACCTGCGCCTGAGCCGCCGCGAAGCCCTGCCCGCCCTGGTCAACCGCAGCATCAATCAAACGCTGAGCCGGACCGTGCTCACCTCCGGCCTGACCTTCCTGACCGTGCTTTCTCTCTTCATTTTTGGGGGTCAGGTATTAAAAGGCTTTTCATTTGCCCTGGTAGTGGGTATTCTTATTGGGACGTACTCGTCCATCGCCGTAGCCTCTCCGATGCTGGTGGCGTGGCAGGAGTGGCGGGCGAAGAAAGGCAGGGCCATGGCTCTGCCGGCCGCGAAACGCGGCAGAAGTTAAGGGTAAAAGGCGGTTTACGCATATACGAGTTGAGTAGCGGAAGTAACGGGGTATCTAAGCAGGGCGCAACTCGGAGCCAACCATCCCAAGAGTTGCGGGCGGTTCCACCCAGCGTGAGTGCGGACAGTTTGCACCCCTTTCGCAGCAACTTCTTCTGCATTGTCGTTGCGGAAGAGCGGTGGTTCTGTTAAGGTGAACACGCTCTTTTCTTATGGCTTTTGACGCGCGGGAACATTCACCGCTTCCGCGGTGTCTAAATTGAGGTAACCAAACTCTCGATTCGAGGCTGGCTATGTTTGAAGATTCCACATTTGAATCCTCAGGAAAGATCAGGAAGGCGACCAAGAGCGGCCGGTGGATGCTGTTCACGGGCGCCGTCAACGGCGCGATTCTGGTGTTGCTCATTCTCATTCCGCTGATCTATCCCGAGGCGCTGCCCCCGGCGCTGATGCAGACGCTTTTGTTCGCGCCGCCTCCGCCGCCTCCGCCTCCGCCTCCGCCGCCTCCACCGGAAGTTCATGTCGTCCACGTACAGTCGGAGATGATGAACAATCAGCTCACGGCGCCCACCCGGATTCCCAAGAACATTGAGATGGTTTCGTCCAAGGAAGCCCCACCCTCGAGCTTCGGCGTGGCTGGCATGGAAGGTCTGGGCGGCAACGGTGGCGCGGTGGGCAGCATCTTCGGCAGCGGCAAAGCGCCCACAGTGAAGGCCGCGCCTCCCAAGAAGGTCAACATATCGGCCGGCGTTGCGGTGGGCATGTTGCTGCAGAAGACTATGCCGATCTATCCGCCCATCGCCAAGGCGGCTCGCGTGCAGGGGACAGTGGTCTTGCAGGCCACCATCTCCAAGCAGGGAACGATTCAGGACCTGAAGGTGGTCAGCGGGCCGGCCATGTTGCAGGAGTCTGCTCTGGACGCCGTCAGGCAGTGGCGCTATCGGCCCTACCTGCTGAACAACGAGCCAGTGGAAGTGGAAACCACCGTCAATGTGATCTTCACCTTGGGCGGGTAATCAAACCTCTGACCCTCTGGCGCGTCTTTCGAGAGGGTCTCGCTTTTGACCTGAGTGCGAATCCGCCAGGAAGCGCATTCCCATCGGCCCGCCGCAGCGGGCGTTCTCAATTCAAAGGAATCTCCTCAGGAGGAACGATTCAGTGATTCTCGCTCAGTTCGCACACCTCGCTTCGCATACGGTCAACAGCTTGGCCCTGCTCTTCCAGGAAGATCAGACGGTCAGCTTCAGCCCCATGGGTTTGTGGAACCACATGGGATGGCTGGCCCGCGCCGTGGCCATCGTTCTGTTCATCGAGTCGATCTGGTCCCTGGCGGTGATGATCGACCGTTATCTCTACTTCTCCGCCGCCCGCAAGCAGTCGCGCGAATTCGCGCCCAAGGTTGCCGGCGCCTTGAAGGACAGCAAGCTGGAAGAAGCCATTAAGATTGCGGACCGCAGCAAGAAGTCGCACCTTGCCGAGGTGGTCACTTCGGGCCTCCAGGAGTTCCGCATCTCCGCCGGCGCGCCCACCGCGGAAACCATCGAAAGCTCCGGCCGCGCTCTGGAACGTGCCGAGGCCATCGTCCACGCCAAGCTGAAGAGAGGCCTCGCCGTGCTGGCCACCATCGGCGCAACGGCGCCCTTCGTCGGCCTGTTCGGCACCGTGGTCGGCATTCTGCACGCCTTCCAGCAGATCGCAACCCAAAAGACTTCGGGCATCGGCGCGGTCGCGGGCGGCATTGCGGAAGCCCTTGTCACCACCGCGTTCGGCCTGCTGGTGGCCATCCCCGCAGTGATGGCGTTCAACTATTTCACCGGCCGTGTTGAGGCGTTCGACGTCGAGATGGACAACTCATCGAGCGAGCTCATCGACTACTTCATCAAGCAGAGCCACAAGCGCTAGGCGAAGCGGCTGTTGGCTCGAGCGAGAATCTTGAGCCGGGCCGGAGGGTTTGCCCTTCCTGCCCGGCGCTTTGAAACGCGCGCGAGCTTGTTTCCCGGAAAAGCCGGAGCGGATCCGGCGACAAAATCTCATTCGAGACGCACGGAGTTTCCACAATGGCAATTGCGGTACGCGACGAAGGTAAAAAGGTCAACTCCAATATCAACGTCACCCCGATGGTCGACGTGATGCTGGTGCTGCTGATCATCTTCATGGTCATTACGCCCATGCTGCAGAACAAGGTCGCCATCGACTTGGCCACGGTCGAAAACGCGGTCGCCATGCCCGACGCCGACAAGGATGACGCCATCGTTGTCGCGGTCACCCGCGATGGCGGGGTGTTTCTTGGCCAGGACAAGGTCGATCCCAGTCAGCTTGGCAGTCTGGTGCAGGAGCGGCTGGCGGATAGGACCGACAAGACCATCTTCGTGCGCGCCGACGAGCGGGCGCAGTACAAGGCGGTGGAAGACGCCATTGACGATGTGCGCACCGCCGGAGTTGAGGATATAGGTTTGCTGACGCAGCGGAAGGAAGGCAACCTCGCCGGCGGCGAGTAGCGTTGCTCTTTCCCAGCGTGCACTTGACGATTTCGCAACAAAGAAACAAGGAGTTTAAGCCATGGCAATGTCAATGGGCAGCAGCGGCGGCAGCATGGCCGACATCAATGTCACGCCGATGATCGACATCCTGCTGGTGCTTCTGATCATTTTTATGGTCATCGTGCCGGTTACCCCACACGGCCTCGATGCTCTGGTGCCCCAGCCCCCGAAAAACAAACAGCAGCAGCAGCAGCCGAACGACCGCACCATCGTGGTTCAGGTTCTGTATCGCCCCGGCCAGACCGCGGCGTACAAAATCAATGACACCGATGTGAACCACTCCGACCTGCTGCCCAAGCTGACCGCGATCTACGCCAACCGCGCCGAGCGTGTCATGTTCGTCAAGGGCGATGACAATGTCGACTTCGGCTCCATCGCCGACGTGATCGACATCGGCAAGTCGGCAAACGTGGATCACATCGGTTTAATGACGCCTAAGATTCAGGCCGGTCAGTAGCTCCGGCCTGGCGGCGCTCCCTGGCGAGAGCCGACTGCTCGATTTTGCGGCCATGGCGCCGGCCGCTCACCTCCGCGGCCCGTCCGCACGAGATTCCAGGCGCGCGGCCAGTTGCGCCGGCTTGAAGGAGAAGGATACGAACATGAATCGAACCGCACGTGTAATGGCGTTCGCGACAGCTTTGGCAGGCATGGTGTTCTCCATGAGCGGTTGCCGCCAGCTTGAGGCCCGCGACCAATTGAACAAGGGCGTCGACGCCTACAAAAGCGCGCACTACGAAGAGGCCATCGGCCACTTCCAGGAAGCTACCCGCCTCGACCCCACTTTGCCGATGGCGAAGACCTACCTGGCTACCGCCCTGGCCCAGAACGTTGTGCCCGGCATGGATACTCCCGATAACCTGAGGACCGCCAACCAGGCCATCGATATCTTCAAGCAGGTCCTGGCCCAGAACCCAAGCGATGTGAATAGCATCAAGCAGATCGCGGGCATCTACTACAGCATGGCCAGCCCCAGCAATCCGACCTCGTGGCTGCAGGATCTTCAAAACGCCAAGCAATGGCAGATGAAGGTCCTCGATGTCGATCCCAAGGACGCCGATGCCGCCTATACCATCGGCGTGATCGATTGGAACATCGCGCATGAAAACCTCCTCAAGGCCCTTCAAGCTGCGGGTTTCAATGACGATGGCGAAGGCAACGTCAAGGTGCCGAAGAAGGTCATGGATCCGGTGGCCCAGCAGAACGCGCCCCTTGTCGAAGAGGGGCTTAAGTATCTCAATATGGCGGTCGCCGATCGGCCCAACTACGACGACGCCATGGCCTATCTGAACCTGATCTACCGTCGCAAAGCCGATGTCGATTTCGGGCACCCCCAGGATGTCAAGGCCGATCTGGCCGACGCCGAGAAATGGCGCACGGACGCCATGGGCACCCGCAAATCGAATGAGGCAAGAAAGAACAAGCAGCAGCCCGGCGGCATCGTAATGGACGCCAACGGTAATATGAAATAAACCTCGCACCGGGCTGCAAACCTTAAGGCCTCCGCCGTCCAGGCGGAGGCCTTCGCGCATCTGCGCGCGCAACCGGGGTCCCGGAGCAACGGTTCAGCGCGGCTTGTGCAATTGGGCGATGATGCGGTCGGCATCGTAGACGCAGCCGCCCCAGACGCCCCCGCTGGCCTGCACCAGGGCGGCCCACAGGCGGGTGTCGTCGGGCAGGCCGGGGTGGGGGCGCAGATCCTCTCGCGGGGGGCGTAGAGCGAGCCGGTGTGCGCCCTCTTTCGCGCCAAAAACTCCCGTCCCATCGCCTACCAGGTCGACGGTTCCGGTGAGGGTTGCCCGGTCAATGACGATTTCGATAGCGTCGCCATCCCGCACCTTGCCGACCGCTCCGCCGGCGAGGGCTTCGGGTGAAACATGGCCGATGCAGGCGCCTGTCGAGACGCCGCTGAAGCGTGCGTCGGTGAGCACCGCGACGTGCTTGCAGTGGGGAAGCTGCTTGAGCGCCGACGTCACTTGATAAATCTCCTCCATCCCCGCTCCCGCCGGCCCGCCGCAGATCAGCACGACCACGTCGCCCCGCGCGATCTCGCCGCTCTTTATGGCCTGGATAGCGGCGGTTTCAGTGACAAAAACGCGGGCGGGGCCTTGATGACGGTAAACATTGTCGGCGCCGATCAGGGAGGGATCGATGGCGGTGCTCTTGATCACCGAGCCCTCCGGCGCAAGATTGCCGACGGGGAAGCAGACAGTGGATGCGAGGCCGCGCGAGCGGGCGCGGTCCGGGCTCATAATGACGTCCTCGGGATCGATGCCGTCCTGCTCGCGCAGGGCGCGGCGCAAAGCGTGACGCCGGGAGCTTTCGCGCCACCAGTCGAGGCACGCGCCCA
>JASHTU010000320.1 GCA_030040395.1 Acidobacteriaceae bacterium | reverse complement strand
GGGTGAAGCTTTCGCGCGGAAGCTGGCGAACGCGGGGGTTGCGGTGGGGGCGGCGCGATTCCCGGGAACCCTCCACGCTTTTATGATGATCGATGATCTCGCGCAAAGCGCACAGGCGCGGGCGGCCATGGACCTGTTGCGATGGCAAATCGCCAGGGCGGCGGGCGACGCTTCTGATGCGAACCGCGGGTGAAGGGTTCCGCGTGCATGCTGCTTCATCAGGCGGCTATTTTTAAGAGAACCGATAGAACTCTTTGTGGAGGTGAGGAACTTGGGCAGGCCGAAGGACGGTTCTGAATTGCACGCGCCGTTTCCGTTCGCAGCCTGCCTGACCAGAGGTTTTTCCGGAGGGGAAGTATGACTGATTCCTATCAATATGAAGACATCGCGAAGATGATCGACCACTCGTTACTGAATCCGATCCTGACCACTCGAGAGCTCGAAGAGGGTTGTACAATCGCGCTTCGCTATAACGTGGCCAGCGTCTGTATCATGCCCTACTACCTTGCCCGCTGCGCGGAGCGCCTGGCTGGTTCTACCGTGCGGGCCAGCGCCACGATCGGCTTTCCGCATGGTGGGCACGCCACGACAATCAAACTAGCTGAGGTGCGTCAGGCGCTGGCGGACGGCGGGCAGGAACTCGATGTGGTTATCAATATCAGCAAGGCTCGAAGCGGAGACTGGCAGTATGTTCGGGATGAGCTTTCCGAGCTTACACAAGCCATCCATGCGGACGGGGCGAAGATTAAGGTGATCTTCGAAAACGCCTATTTGGATGATGCGGTGAAAGTCCGGCTATGCGCCATTTGCGGGGAGATTGGAGCGGACTGGGTGAAGACGTCGACCGGGTACGCGCCAACCGGAGCAACGATTCCCGATTTGGAATTGATGCGCAAGCACTCCCCGCCGCATGTTCAGATAAAAGCGGCGGGCGGCGTCCGCGACCTGGACACTTTACTGACGATACGCGCAATCGGCGTGACCCGCGTGGGCCTGACACGAACCGAGTCCATCCTGGAAGAATGCCGGCGGCGACTCCATCTGGAGCCACTCGCGCACGCTTTCGCCTCGCAATGATGGGCGGTAGGCTATCGAAAGGGGCGCCGTGCTCATGGGGCTGGGCTTTCCGGGTAGACGCGATTCTTCCACCGTCCGCCGGGGCCGGCATGGCGGTGCAGGGCCGAAGCCACCGTGGCGCAAAGATAAAACAGGCTGATGCAGGGCAGCGCGAATCCCCACAGCCCCGAGCGGCGATAGCGGCGCAGGGTGGGCTGAAAAGCGAGCGTCATCGTGAACCAGGACAGAAGTCCGAGCACTCTTGGGAGTCCATGCGCAAATAGCGCCAGCAGAGGCGGAGCGCCATAGACGACTCCCATGGTCACGATGCAACCCAGCAGCATGAGAGGCGAGCAGTCAAGCTGCGCATAGGCGGTTCGCGCAATCATGTTTCCTACATCTTGCCAGCCGGCGTAGACGCGCGTCGATACCGCGCCTTCGGCATGGCCCAGCCAGATCCGGCCGCCGGTGGACTTGATCTCACCCGCCAGCGCGCAGTCGTCGATCAGATTTCCCCGGACACGGGAAACACCTTGAATGCGGTCGAGCGCAGCCCGGCTGACCAGCATGGTTCCTCCTGCGGCGCCAGCGAGGCGCCTGGTTGGGTCGGCGACCCAGGCGAAGGGATAGAGCATCTGGAAGAAGAAAACGAAGGCGGGAATCAGGGCGCGTTCGGCTCTAGTCGTGCAGTTGAGGCGAACCATTTCGGAAACGAGGTCCAGCCCATCCGCCTCGGCCTTAGCGGCCAGGGCCGATACGTGGTCCGGGGCATGTACGATATCGGCGTCGGTCAGCAGCACGTAGTCGGCGGTTGTTGTCTTCGCGTGGCCAAGGCCTTGGTTGATCGCCCAGAGTTTTCCCGTCCAGCCACGCGGGAGAGGCTCGCCGGTGATGATGGTCAATCGCTCGTCCGCCTTGAGGGAGGCTGCGATTTCGCCCGTCCCATCCGTGCTATTGTCGTCCACCAGGACGATCGAAAGCTCTCCCGGATAATCCTGCGCCAGCAGCGACCCGAGGCTCTGCCCGATGCTTTCCGCCTCATCGCGCGCCGGCACAATCACGACGATCTTCGATTTGCCGGATGGCGCATGGGCATGGAGGGCAGGCCCGGAGCGCCAGAACCGCCCGCGGAATCCGATCAGGTACACCCAAGCCAAGAAAGAGAGGAGGGAGACGAAAGTAATCATTCCATGAACCCGTTGGCGCAAGCACCCGACGCTATCGGAACTCCTGGGCCATCGCCAAGAGCGCTTCGCCGATAAGCAACTCTCATCATCGCGCAATGGCGCCGGCATCGTCTTCGGGAGCCTCCCGTGCGCTGTCCGGAAGTGATTCCGAACCCGCGCGAAGCCATCGAAGCCTCCATCCTGAAAGGGGTTGTTCGCCAAAATTGCGCCCCGCTACCCGCCGGAATCGTCGCCATTTGCGGGAGCGCAAAAATTTGCTTGACATTTTTGTCGGAAGTTTGCTAAAAACACGATCGTTCGTTTTTTGAACGAGCGTTCGTTTTCCAAATTATGCCCAAACTCGCCCAAAAGCGCGCCGAGCAGAACCGTCGCCAGATTGAGCAGGCGGCGCTCGGTCTGTTTACCCGCCAGGGATTTCATGGCACGAATATGCGTGAGATCGCGGAGCGGGCGCAGGTCTCAACGGGCGCTATCTATACTTATTTCCCCACCAAGGGCGCGCTATACGAGAGCGTGGTTCGCAGTTGCCGGACAAGCGCATTGCACAGCTACGAAAAGCGCATCCGGTCCTGGTTGGCGCGGGAATTCGACACTCCAGGAGAGCCCTTTACGCAGCGCCATCTGGCGGGTCTAGCCGGAGAGATCCGCTCCTTTGTCTACGATCATCCCGATTACTGGAAATTGATGTATGTCGACGTGGTGGAGTTCAATAACCGCCATTTTGCCGACAGCTTTCACAACGTGCCGGAGCGGTTCAACCAGACGCTGGACGCGCAATTGAAAAGGGCTTCGGGCCACCCCGCATGGTGCGGCATCGATCCGGGGTTCGCGCTGGCCACCGTTTACATGCAGATTCTCACCTATTTTCTGGTGGAACGCCTGTTTGGGGGAAATCAGCACCTCGGGGCCGCGGACGACACCGCGATTCAAAGAATCATCGATCTGGCTCTCCATGGGCTATGGAGAAAGAACGGCGCCGCAGCGACTATCCGCGAGAGCGCCGTTCACGGGCCTGGCGTCGCCTCATCCGTCCAACGCAGCGCAGTAGAGAGCAACCAGCAACCGGGTAAGCCGGGCAAAGCCGCCGTCAGAAACGCACCCTCGGAAAGGTAAGCGGGCAAGCCTGGTCTTCCTCATGGGAGGTAAGACATGAAGATCCCAATGACTGCGGTGCTGCTGAGCTGCATGCTTGCGCCGGCAGCGCAGATGGCCGCGCAGACCGCGACGTCGGGCCAAATCCTGGGCACGGTGCGCGATCCGTCGGGCACGGTGCTGGCGGGGGCCCGGGTGGCGCTGACCGCGCCGACCGGACAGACCCGCGAAGCGGAGACCAGCCGCGAAGGCTTTTACCGGTTCTCCGATGTCGAACCGGGCCAGTATTCGCTCGAGGTGACGGCGCCGGGCTTTGCCGCGTACACCGCGCGCGACATTACTGTAGGCGTGACGGAAAACGTGGAGATTTCGCCGCAGTTGCAGGTGGGGTCAGCGACCGCGAGCGTGCAGGTGACCGCCGAAACGCCGCTGGTGCAGACTGAGAACCCCACCACCGGGCGCGTGGTGGAAGAGCAGGAAGTGCACGAACTGCCGCTACCCACACGGAACTACCAGCAACTCCTGGGGCTGCAGCCGGGAACCAGCATCCCGCTGACCAATAACATCGCACTGGGCCGCGGCGACGTGGACATCAATGTCAACGGTCAACAGGCCACCAGCAACAATGTGATGATCGACGGCATCCAGGTGAATTCGATCGGCACCAACTCCACGCCGAACATTCCCGTGCCCTCGATCGACGCCGTGGAGCAGTTTATCGTGCAGACCTCGCTCTACGACGCAACACAGGGGCGCAACATGGGCGGCAACGTGGCGCTGGTGACCAAATCCGGCGGCGCCAACCTGCACGGCAGCGTGTTCGAGTTTTTCCGCAACGACGCGCTCAACGCCAACGACTACTTCCTCAAGCAGCAAGGGCAGCCGCGGCCGGAGTTGAAGAAGAACCAGTACGGCGCCACCCTGGGCGGACCGCTGGTGAAAGGCAAGACTTTCTACTTCCTTTCCTACCAGGGGCAGCGCGAGGTGAACGGCGCCGACCCGCTATCGAGCCTTTCTTATCTGAACATTCCCAGCGGACTGACCAACGATCGTTCCACGGCAACGCTGGTCAATTACGCCAACACGCTGGGAGTCTCTCCGGCGTATTCGCTGGTTTTCGGCTGGCCGACCATCATCGATCCCACCGCGCTGGCCCTGCTGCAAGCCAAGTTGCCCAATGGGCAGTACGCCATCCCCAGCGCCGCGGCCGGACGGCCGTGTTCGCTTCCGGGCGTCTTCTGCACGGTCCCCACGACCATCAGCAACCGCTCGACATTCGATGAGAACCAGTTCAACATCAACGCCGATCAGAACCTGGGGAATGCCGACCACGCTTCGGCCAAGTTCTTCTCGTCCAACTCCCCCGAATATCAGGGAGTCTTCAGCTTCCTGGGCGCGAACGCGAACGAGGCGCCCGGCTACGGCGGCGCGGTGAATTTCCGTTACCGTCTGCTTTCGCTGGATGAAACGCATCTTTTCAGCTCGTCGCTGTTGAATGACGTGCGTTTGGGCTTCAGCCGCATTCACGGCGTCTCGTTTCCCACCGAGCCTTTCACGAACGCGCAGTTCGGCATCTATAATTCGCTGGCTTCGACTTATGCGGGCCTGGCGACCATCGGCGAGACGGGTGATTTCACCATCGGTCCGGCGCCCCTCTCCGACGAGAAGAGCGTAACCGAGAGCTTCATGCTGACAGAGATGTTGACTTGGAACCGCGGCCGCAACAGCATGCGCATGGGCGCCGATGGGCTTCGCCATCACGTGGACTTTTACTTCCACGCTTTCACGCGCGGCGAAGAGCTGGTGAACGATTTCGTATCGTTCCTGGAGGGCGGCAACGACGCCAACGCGGCTTTGGGAGGCTATCCCGGCAACATCACCGGTCTGCTGGGCGACGGCATCGAAGATCGCGGCATTCGCATGTGGGATAGCGACTACTTCTTCCAGGATGATTTCAAGGTGGCGCCGCATCTGACGCTCAACGCCGGCGCGCGCCTCAACCGCTTCGGAGGGCCCAGCGAAATTCGCAATCGCATGGTCAATTTTCTGCCCAGCGTTTTTGCCGCCAACAATCCCTCCGGATGCACGGCCGCGACTCCCTGCATGGGAACGAGCGCTGGGTTTGTGGAAGGCGGAAATCCACTGTACAACAATGAATTTGCCGTCGACCCGAGAGTCGGGTTCGCGTGGCAGCCGCCGGCCGGCCGCAACCTGACCGTGCGCGGCGGTTTCGGCGTTTATCACGATCGCGTCTCCTCGCGCATTGCCAACCTGCAGATTTTCAACTATCCCTACGACATCGTGGGCGTCGGATTCGGCGATCTGGAAGCGCCGTTCCCGAACTTTACGGGGGTGACCTTTCCGATGGCGGCCACGGTCCCGGCCGCGCTTCCTCTTTACTACTACAACACGCCTCTGGCTGCCTCGACGCCCATCAGCGGTTACTATGTGAATCCGAAGTTCGCCTCGCCTTACGCGTACCAGTACAGCTTGAGCACCCAGGTTGAGCCGATGCGCAACTGGCTGGTAGAAGTGGGCTATGTAGGCGTGAAGGGGGTCAAGCTTCTGGACGTGCTCACCCTCGACCAGTCCCCCGGCGTGGCGCCTTTCGGCGCCGCTTTCTCGACCAACAAAGCTTTCAATGGTTTGGAGTACGTGGCCAACAGCGCCGACAGCGAATTCAATTCGCTGCAAGCCAGCCTGACCAAACGCATGGACAAGCACCTGCAGATGGTGGCTTCCTACACCTTCGGCAAATCCACCGACGACTATTCGGGCTCGCCGGAGAACGAACTGGCCGCCCAGCCCGGCAACCAGGACAACCCAGCCAGCCAGCGCGGTCTTTCCGATTACGACCGCAAGCACCGGCTGGTGTTGAGCGGCTTGCTCGAAGAAGGCAAGCCGTACAAAGGCGGCTCGAAACTGGCCGCGGCGACCGTGGACAATTGGCAGTTGGCCAGCATCATGACCTTCCAGACCGGCACACCGTACTCAGTGGACTGTGTGATCGGTTCGGCGATCAACAGCCGCGCCGATTATGGGACCGGGACCATTGCGCCAAAGTCCGCGGGCGATGTTTTCAATCCCAATGCCTACCAATGCGATGCGGCGGTGTACGCGGCGCCTTACGGCGACACCCCACGCAATTTCCTGCGCGGACCGGGACAGAAGAATGTGGACCTGAGCTTCTTCAAAAACTTTCCTCTGCACGAGACGAGCGCAATCCAGTTCCGCGCCGAGCTGTTCAATGTGGGCAACTGGGAGAACTTCAACAATCCCAACAACAACATTGCCGTTCCCAGCACCGCCGGCGCTACTCCGGCGCTGTCGGCTTCGGGTCCGCGGGTGGTGCAGTTCGCGCTCAAGTATCACTTCTGACGGGGAAGGCTTGACCAGCGGAGAAACGGGATCCGCCGGCGGGAAGCAGCCGGCAATCCGGAGTAAGGAGGCGGACGCGCGCATGCGCTTCGGGCAAATTACAGGGACCGGAGCTTATCTTCCGGAGATTGAAATCAGCAACGACATGTTGCGCGGGCAACTGGCGCATGTGCCCGGCTACGTGGACAAAATGGAGGCCAGCACCTGCATTCGCAAGCGATGGTACGCGCCCGAGGGCTGGGCCACGAGCGATCTGGCGCTGAGAGCCGCGGAAAACGCGCTTGCCGACGCCGGGCGCAGACCCGAGGACGTGGATCTGATCATTCTCGGAACCGATTCCCCCGATTACATTACCCCGGCGACCTCGGTGGTGTTGCAGCACAAGCTGGGCGCGCGGCGGGCGGGAACCTTCGATGTGGGCTGCGCATGCGCGTCGTTTCCGGCCGGGCTGGCCATTGCGTCAGGGCTCGTGGCCACCAACGGGAATCTGAAGACCATCCTTGTGGTGGGCGCTTACATGATGCATAAGCTGGCCGATCCCCACGATCCTACGATTTTCTTCTACGGAGATGGCGCGGGAGCGGCGGTGGTGGAAGCGGCGGCGGAGCCCGGGTTCCTCTCGTCCGCGTATTTGGCGGATGGCTCGTACGCCAAACACTGGGGCATTTTCGCGGGCGGCACTGCGGAGCCCGCCAGCGAAGATGCGGTCAAGTCCGGGCGCACGAAAGTAAGGCTGATGGAGCGCTATCCGCCGGAAGTAAACGAAGAGGGTTGGCCCAAGCTAGTGCGCGAAGTGGCCGCGGCCGGCGGCTTTGCGGTGAGCGACATTGGCCACGTGCTCTTCACCCAGGTGCGCAAGCCGACCATTGACCAGGTGATGGCGGAGCTCGAGCTGCCGCGCGAGCGCAGCCACTGCATCATGGAAGAGTCGGGCTACACGGGATCGGCGTGCGTCGCCATGGCGCTCGATGACGCATGCCGGCGGGGCATGATTGAGCCCGGCAGCATCCTGGTGCTGGTCGGCTCGGGTGTGGGCTACAACCAGGCAGCGGTGGCGTTCCGATGGCGGAACTGAGCTCCCATACCGTAGAGTCGCCGGCGGGCGTCCAGCACTACCTGGCCGCAGGCGCCGGCGCGCCGCTGCTCCTGTTGCACGGCATCGGGGCCGTTGCGTCCACCTGGGCGCCGGTCGCCGAAGCTTTATGCGCCGAGTATCGCGTTATCGCGCCCGATCTGGCCGGTCATGGTTTGAGCGCGCCGCAGTCGGGCGCCATTACCTTCGCCATGGAACTGACGGCGCTGGAAAGGGTGATGCGCGCCGCCTGCGCGGAGCCCGCGATTCTGGTCGGTCACTCGCTCGGCGGCTGGCTGGCTTGTGTGCTAACGCTCAACCATCCGGAGCTGGTGAGCCAGTTGGTGCTGGTGAATGGACCACTGCTGCTGCCCTGGCCCGAAGGCCTGTCGCTCATTCCCTCTGATCGCGCCGCAGCGGCGCGCCTGTTTGCGGCCACCAGCGCAACAGCCAGTCCGCCCGTGAGCGAAGCCATGCTGGACGCCTATATTGCGTATGCGAAGAACGGCCCCATCGGCCGATTCGTCTTCGAATTGGAGGAGTGGAAGCCCTATTTTCTCGATGCCAGCCTGCACCGGTTTCCGCGGCCGGTGGACGTGATCTGGGGCATGGAAGACAAGCTGGTGCGCTTTGCCAACGCGGAGATTCTGCTCCAAAAGCTGCCTCGCGTGCGCGTTAAACGGCTCGAGGGCTGCGGCCATGTTCCCCATTTCGATTGCAAGGAGCGGTTCATTGAGGCGCTGCGCGCGGCGCTTCGCGAACCCGCTTCGGAAGCAGGCGGCTGATGATTGCCGGCGACATTCTGAGCGAGCGGGCGCGTCTCTCGCCGGGCGACGAGGCGCTGCTCACAGTGCGTGACGGTCGCCGCTTCTCTTATAGGGAGCTCGATGCGCGCGCCAACGGCCTGGCGCAGCAGTTGCGCGCCAAACTGGGCATTGAGAAGGGCGAGCGCGTGGGGATTCTTTCGGAGAACTCCGCGGCGTTTCTCGACGCCTTCTTCGCCGCCGGCCGCTCGGGCTTCATCCTCGTTCCGCTGAACACGCGCTGGACCTCCGCCGAACTAGGGGAAGTGGCCCGGGACTGCGGTTTGAAGGCCCTGCTGCACAGCGACCGCTACGCGGCGGCGGCCCGCGAACTATGCGACACCGCGCCCATCGACCTGCGCATGCAGCTCGATGCGGACGCGTACGCCGGCTGCGGGGGAACCTTCGTGCGGGAAACTTGCGCGCCTGAAGACCTGTATCTGCTGCTCTACACCAGCGGCGCAACGGGGAAGCCCAAGGGCGTCATGCTGCCGCATCGCATGGTGACCTGGAATGCTTATAACACGGCGGCTTCCTGGCAACTGAGCGCGACCGACATCACCAGCATCTGCACGCCGCTGTATCACGCGGGCATCGGGGTGTCGCTGCCTTCCATTTTTCTGTTTGGGGGGCGGGTGGCGCTCCACGACGGCTTCGACGCCGGCGAGGTGTGGCGCACGGTGGAGCGCGAGCGCTGCACATTTTTGTTCGGCGTCCCGACCATCTTCGAAATGCTCACGCACACGCCCGAATGGACATCGGCGAACCTGAGCAGCCTGCGCTGGTGCATCAGCGGAGGCGCGCCGCTGCCGGCGCTGCTGGCCACCCGCTACCGCGAGCGCGGGCTGGTGATGAAGCAGGGCTACGGGCTCACCGAGGTGGGCGTGAATTGCTTTGCCATGAGCTCGGAAGAAGCAGCGCGCAAGCCGGGCTCCATCGGCAAGCCGATGTTATTTACGCAGGCCAGGCTCGCGCCCGCGCCTCAAGCCGGCGTGGAAGACGGCGTCGGCGAGCTTTGCCTGCGCGGGCCGCATGTCGCCAAGGGCTACTGGAATCAGCCCGAGGCAACCGCCGCGGCCTTCGATCCGGAAGGATGGCTTCATACCGGCGATCTGGCCCGCATAGACGACGAGGGCTTCTGCTGGATCGCGGGCCGGTTAAAGGAAATGCTGATCTCCGGCGGCGTCAACATCTATCCCGCGGAGATTGAGGCGGCGCTGCTCGATCATCCCGCCATTGCCGCCGCGGCTGTGGTCGGCGCGCCCGATGCTCAGTGGGGCGAGGTCCCCGTGGCCTTTGTCGTGCTCCGCGAGCAAGTAACGGCGGAGGAAATTACGGCCTTTCTCGGAGGCCGGCTGGCCCGCTACAAGCTGCCCAAGCGGCTCGAGATTCTCTCCGATTTGCCGCGCACATCCTCAGGCAAAGTCGTGAAGCGAGAGTTGCTCGACCGGCTTCTGGGTTCGCCGCACAATTGATGCAGCCGGCGCCGCCCGATCGTTTGAGGCAGTTGAAAATCGCCCGCGCGCTCACCGCGAGCGGTCGCCCAGCCAGCCGGCGATGTGAGACCATGTCGCCTGCCGCGCGCCGCCCACCATGATCCCGATATGTCCCCCGGTCAGATGACGGACTTCCTTGTCGCGGCTGCTTACCTTGTCAACAATTGAATCCGATTGGCAGGGCGGAGTAATGTGATCGTCGTCGGCGATCATCGCCAGTAGATTGGCCTGGATCCGCGCCAGGTCCACGGTCTGATTGCGAATGAGCAGACGGTTTTGGATGAGCGCGTTGTGGCGATAAAGCTCCACGATCATTTGCCGGTAGGCTGCGCCCGCCATTGGAATCCGGTCGATGACCCAGGTATTCATGGCTTGCCACGCCTCCACAACCCGCTGATTGTCCAGGTTATCCCACAGCTTCCAGAAATACGTGATGTTGTTATCGATCGGCTTCAGCATCCGGGCGCCGGAGTCAATGATCTCAGCCGGCATGTTGCCGTACGTTTCCAGTATCCTGTCCACATTGAAATACCTCTCGTCTGTCCAACGCGCAAAGGTCACCGCATCGCGGTTTGAAAAATCCAGGGGCGCGGTAAGCAGCACCAAGTTGCGCAGCCCCTCGTCGGGCCGGAGGGCCGCGTAGATGGTGGTTAGAATCGCCCCGATGCACCAGCCCAGCATGCTGAACTCTTCGCTGCC
>JASHTU010000319.1 GCA_030040395.1 Acidobacteriaceae bacterium | reverse complement strand
GTTGTTCAAAGATTGCTGCGCCGCCAGAATCGAACAGATCGTCAGAAACCAAACGCCGACTAACGTCTTCCACATATAGCGACTCCTTTGGGGGTCTCGTTCGCTTGATCGAGGCGACATCCCGCTTCCGGTTGAAATTGGCCCCCCCGTTCAGGACTGGCCATCGGGCAGACCTAACTCGTCCGACCACGATCTCTGATGGACCGCCTCGGCCAATCGCTCTGCCCCTCGCCGCACCCGCGGTCGGCGGCCGAAAGAAATTCGCGGGAACAGATAACCTTGCCCTCTCAATTCGGCGTTCTCAGCCGCTGCGCCGGCTTCCTGACGTGCGTTGTAGCGACCCTAGCTCTCTTCCGCTCCACTCGCAAGGGAAACGAAAGGACACGAAGGGGCGTTTAGGGGCAAATGGGCTGGAATTTTTTCTTTTCGAAGAGATATTTGCGGACTATACTGTTGTTCCCTCCCCGTTGTGATCCTTTTTTCTCCCCAGTGATTTTGCCGAAAGGGATCGGGTCTCGCATGGTTACTCATCGCATAGGTCAGGCCAAAGCTGAAGTCACGGAGCGGAAGCTCGCTGGTTGGAAATCCATCGCAGGGCATCTCGAATGCGATGAGCGCACAGCCAAACGTTGGGAGCGGGAGCGGGGGCTGCCGGTTCATCGGCTGCCCGGTGGAAAGCGTTGCGTCGTCACCGCGCTTACCTCCGAGCTCGACGACTGGCAGCGCCCAAGGGAACTCGAGGAAAACGCCCAACTCTGGCGAAGGCAATTGGGCCGGCCGCTGGTGTGGGCGGCGATCGGCGCGGCTGTCCTTCTCGTTGCCGTCGCAGCGCCTTGGGCGCTCAAAGGCCGAAATGTCCTGCGCGCGTCACTTTCCAGAGCCCCTGCCTCATCGGCTGCCATACGGCGCGTTCCAACTCCAGGCGCAGAGGAACTCTACTTCCAGGGACGCTATTTCTGGAATCTGCGCACTGCGGACGGTCTGGCCAAGGCGCTGGACGTCTACACGCAGGCGATTGTGAAAGATCCTTCCTACGCCCAAGCCTACGCTGGCCTGGCGGAAACCTATGATTTGCTGCCTCAGTTTGCCGGCGCCAATCTTGAAGAATCGTTATCGAAGGCAAAAGACGCCGCCGGCCGCGCCGAGGCGCTAGACCCCAATCTCGCCGCCGCGCATCGGGCCAAAGCGTTCGCCATGTTTTTTGGGGACTGGGACATAGGTGGTTCGGACGCGGAATTCAGGCGCGCTCTCGCGCTGGATCCGAGCTCGGCGCAAACCCACCAGTGGTATGCCAGCACCCTCGACGACCGGCTTGAAGCCGCCGAATGCCTGCGCCAGATCGATGACGCGCTGCGCTTGAACCCCCTGTCGGCCGCAATTGCCGCCGACGCTGCTCTGTTCCACGCGAACTTCGGCGATTTTAACGCTGGAATGCGAGATTTAAAGGAGATTGAGCGGACGCAGCCCACTCTGGCCAGTCCTTCCTACTTTCTGAGAGAGATCGATTTTGCCATAGGCGATTTCCCCGCCTATATCGTGGAGGCTCGCCGCTTCGCTTCCATTACCCACAGCCCGGATGATATGGCCCTGGCGGATGCAGTGGCGCGCGGGTGGGCTCAGGGTGGGAAAACCGGTCTGCTCAAAGCGAGGGCCGAGGTATTGAAAGCGGCCTTCGACCGTGGCGCCGAGCAGGGCTTCCAGCTTGGCGTGACCTTGCTGCTCCTGGGGTATCCCGATCAGGCTTTACCGTACTTTAAGGCGTCGCTCAATCGCCGCTACCTCCTGCTCATCACCATGCAGCAGTGCCCATGGGCAAAAGCGCTCTCCCGCGATCCAGGCTATGAGGATCTCTTCGCCCAGATCCGGGGGCGCTTGCGCAATGGTTACCCGGCTCGCCCGCCCGTCTTTCCGGTTAAACTCCGTCTGCCCATGTGACCTGGACTGGACCTGCGAATACCCCGCGCCGAGTCCATGGCGGAAACATGGGCGGCGTCACTTGCAGGCTACGAGCAACATGGTGTTGCTTTTGCCGCTCCTGTTACTTTTGGCGCTCTTTGGTCAACGGAAGGGAAAGCCGGAACGCGCGCCGAAGATGCGTCCCACCCCAAATAATCTGCAATCGACCATCGGATGACCGGCACGTCACGGCCAATCACTCCCATTCCACCTCATTTTCGCTGTCAACCCCTCCGTCCCCCGCACCCAACCCCATCCCCCTCATTCCAAACGGAAGATTTTTCTGCGCAACCTTGCCGGTTATTTCCGCTAAATCGCTAGAATAGTTTTAGGCGCCAGAAGCGGGTGATTCCCTCTTCGGAGACGGGGTGGCCCGGGAGCGGCGGCAAGGCCTGGCCGCTGACACCGGGCCGCCTGCTTTTTGTCCCTGCTTTGTGACCCCTTCGCAGTTAGGCTCAGCCTGGGGTGGCGCCGAAAACGGGGCAAAACGCCCGAAAATGGGCCGTAAGTCCTTATTATTGAAGATTTTAGAATCTAACCCATTTATTATCAATAATTTAGACCCAGTACTAAATAGTATAAATGATTGTAAACAAACCACTTAACCCCAAAAGAGGTAGGGGGTAGGGGGGCGGGGTAACTGAAAAGTACATGGCCCCCGGAGGCAAACCAAGAGGACCCCGTCAAGCCGCCCCCCGGCCGCGGGCTCGGATTGAACCTGGAGAAAAATCTCCCCGGCGGCGAATTTTTCAAATAAATTCGGTTTGCAACCGCTCAAAAGATCGCTACAATCTGGCGGAAAGAGCAGCTTTTCCCAATCCAATGCACCGAACGATGGCAACCGCCTGCAGACATCCGCGAGTTCGTATTGTCTCCCGGCACGAAGACACGGAGTTCGTCGAGTGCCTGGAATGTGGCGAAGTCTTTGATTCCGAGGAGTTCCGCGACATGGAAATCGAAGACTCCGCCGAGACTGAGAACGTTTCAGACGAATCTTGACCGTGTGTGTGGCCTCTCCGCTTTAAGAACCTGTTCCGCGAAGGTTCTGTTTGGCGGAAGTCGCAACCGCGGCGGGCGCGCCGGCCCGGCGCGAAGCCACCCACGCGTAGTGAAAGCCGGAGACCACGGTCAGCGCCATGGTGGCGTCGAGGGTCAAGACTCGCACTTCGGCGATCCAATAAGCACTCGCAAACTGATGGAGCAATACGGCCGCCACAGCGCCGATCTGGGCCAGTGTATTGGCCTTGCCAAAGATGCTGGGGCGAAACTCACGCCGGCCCACTGCCGCGTACAAGATCGCCGCCACCAACAGGATGCCCACGTCCCGGCCAAAGACCAAGACCGTGACCGTGGCGGGAATCAGGCCCTTGTGCATCAGCACCAGGAACAGAGTGCTCAGGAGCAACTTGTCGGCCACGGGATCGAGATAGTGGCCCAGCATGGAGCGCTGCTGGAGCAGGCGAGCAAGAGCGCCGTCCAGCGCGTCGGTCAAGCCGGCAGTCACAAAGAGGCCGAAACCCAGCTGGTAGTGATTTCCCAGTATGGCGGCCACCAGGAATGGCGCCAGGCAGATCCGCAAAAGGGTGAGCAGGTTAGGGGTGGTGCGAAGCGGGTTCAGCCGTAGACTCGACTCGTTCATGGCAACCGTCGGCATCAGGGCCCCGGCTCGAGAAAACGCGGACCCGACTAGCTCGGAACCTCCGTCCAAGCGCGCCTTCCAGTTCGCATAAAGCGCGGCTGGAGCCGGCTCCTTAGAAACATCCGGTTTCTTCTACGAGTGACCACCCGAAAAGGGGCGTCGGATGCTCCCACGATGCCGGGGGATGAGGCGCCGAGAAGAGTTCTTCGCTTGTCAATGATGGTACAACAAAGCGCACCGGAATTTGGAGCAGGGTCCAGCTCGGTTGGTCACGGACTGATGGCGTGGCGTCATGTCGGTCTTTTCCTCGGGTGGCGATGCTGATAGACTACCTGATGTCGTAGAGCAGGCGCGTAGCTCAGTTGGTTAGAGCGCTTCCTTGACACGGAAGAGGTCGCTGGTTCGAATCCAGTCGTGCCTACCATTTATTTTTAATAATTTGGCGGGCATCTTAGATCCTTACGCCTTTCCGCCAACCCAAGGTTCAACCCAAAGTTGTTCTAAAGCCACAGCGGACCTGACGTTGATGGCCTTAAGGAAGTTGCCTTGTGCCGCCATCTGCGCCGCGTTGATTCGATGCGTGTAAATTGCTGTTGTCGTTGGCTTCGCATGCCTCATCATGCTCTGGATGATCGAGAAACTGATTTCGTTGGCGGCAAAGAACGCGGCCAGTGAGTACCGCAGATTGTGCCACCCAAAGCGGCCGCGGTATTTGGCGGAAATAGCCCCCGCTTTGACCGCAGCCGGCCGAAGATAATCCTGTCCCGCTACTCCCGCAGATCGGGGAGTTTTCCCTTTTGTCTTATTCGAAGCGAAGACCCAATCCGAGTCGCGATGGTAGAGATGGAGGATATCGGCGATGTCATAGCCCGCGAATTTCACCGTCAGAGCTTCCGGACGCAAGCCCTTACTATGGCAGGCCGAGCAAATGACGCTGAGCATATACACCGAAACGCGCCTTTTCATCATAGCGCTCCGACTGTTCGCAAACATATGCAGCACGTAGCGAAGAGCGCTCGTAACGTGCCCATAGAGCCCATACAGCTCGGCTCAAGCTTCCGCTTTAACGCTTGCCGCGTCTCGGAAGGCGTGAATCCTGCATAGACTGGAACAGTTGGCTGTTCTTCGGTGAAAAGGATCCAATTGCAGTCTTTGCCGGACATATTCCGCCCACGGCTTGTCCACGTCGTAGCCGAGCGTTACAAGAATGTCTCGAAGATTTTGTGCTTGCTTGCGGTTAGCCGCGCCGCGACAGTGCGCTCGCGTATGGTCAGATCTGGATCCGGCACCATAGACTCTTCGGTCACTTCGTAAATGCGGCCCCGACAGCGGCACTGAGGGCTTGTGCGCCCTCGGCCGAGTTCACGACCCACTACCAAGGGCTGTTGCGTTACCACTGGCTGGAAGGAGAGAAGATCCAGGCTGGGCTTCCGATGACAAATGATACAGGCAAACCTTCTTTGTTGATTTATTGATAGCTAGCATCCGCGTACGACGATCTCGCCGGTAATGTGCTCCCTCATGGTCCGACACCCAGGATCGGCTTCCGCTGAGGGCTGCGGAGAAATGCCTGAAACAATCTGGGTCCGAACGGGAACAGCAAGTTCCAATTGCAAATAAACCAACAGATAGAAGACGTGGCCATCGCATGACCATCCCTGCGTACAAGGGCAGGCGGTTAGGTGGCGAGTCGGACATCTCTGATTAGGACGCTCTTCTATAACACATACGAACGGTGGCCGGGAAGTTCCCTGGATCACAGGCCTGGCAAATGCCGAGATCGGCTCGAATACTGGCCAACATGTACGCGTCCTCAAATGAAAGCTGTAGCCGACGCATCAGGAGATTGACCATTTCATCGCAAGCTGTACGGAGCGCAACCCCGATATCAACGCCGTCGCCGGTAGTGACCCAATCGCCGTCAGCGGTTTCGATCCAGGGCCGTGAGGCATGTTCATTCTTCATTAAGTCGATGCGCAAAGTAATTTCCGCCGCGATATCCAACCCTATCATGCTAGCTTCGCCATCGCCCATACACGCGTGCACATCTCCTAACGAAAGCAGGGCGCCGGGTACAAAGACTGGCAAATGGACCTTCGACCCGCCTGAAACATAGTTATTGTCCATGTTGCCGCCATGAGGACCGGGGTACAATGAGGGAATTTCTCCTGCCGCTGGCGCCACGCCGATAGTACCGATCATCGGGCGTGTAGGGAAGGAAATAGTCTGATTGAAAAAGACGGTGTTCTGGTCGATTCGAATTCTGCGTGTGGCAAAGGCTCGCGCCCTTGAGGCCAGCAGTCCTACTCCCGTTTTTACGGCAGTGAAGCCCCTCTTTTCCAGCTGGATCGATTGGATTTCAACGCGCAACACATCCCCAGCCACCGCGCCGTTCACATAAATGGGACCGCTCACCGGATTCAGACCATCGGGATGCGGCTTATCCAACAGATCGGTCTCTTTGGTGACTGTGCCCGATCGTGCGTCGTGTGTCTCGATGACCAATGTTTCACCTGGATCAATCCTGGCTATCGGAGAATGGTAGGGGCTAAACGAATAGGTTTTCGAGTCCCTCGAAATGCGTTTGCATGATCCGGAATTCCCAGACATCGTATCTTTGACCTCTTCTCCACGACTCAGACTGTCAAGAGACATCTGAGTGACGGCCCTCATTCTGATTCGCACTGCGATTGTCTTCCCGCTTGATTCGATAGCAATTCCCTCTTCCTCTCGCATCTCCGCGCGGGACTAAATGAGTAGGCCGTATCGACATATACACTTTGCAGGGGGCGTCTGGGCTGTTGCAGTGGAAGTATGCCGAGCCGC
>JASHTU010000028.1 GCA_030040395.1 Acidobacteriaceae bacterium | reverse complement strand
CGACAGATTTTCCCCGCGTCCATCCAGCCTTATGCAAAACGTCATCAATCGCCAATAAAAGAGCTACTGATTCGTTATCTTGGCCGACCGATTGGAAGACATATTCCGTCCCGTTGAATTGTGCAAGAACGGCTATCAAGTCAGGCTCGTTGACCATCGACCTCGGCGTCTTAAGTAGATACAATTCTTTCTCCGCTTGCGCCGCCTGCTTTAATGCATCTGCCAAATGCTGTTCGGCAGCAGCCGCTTGGGTTTTGGCTGTCTTAATATCGCCCTCAAAAGAGTCGGCCTCCTTACGGGTGGCACGAGCGAGAGTCATGGCACCACCCGCGTCTGATTTTGCTTGGGACGCATCTCCTGCCGCATTGTGCGCAGAACTTGCGGCTTCTTCGGCAGACTTTTTGGCATCGCCAGCTTCTTTCGTGAGAATCGCCACGATCTGGTGGTTGTTGTCACGAAGTTTTGTTTCTACTCATGATGCCTCAAATGTGAAGAGGAGTTCTCCTGCAACCCCCACCGTAACTAGGATGGCTCCTAGCATTTCCCTCGCTCTTGCCCACGGAAACGCCGCAGCGGGCCTTTGTACCTCGCTAAAGAAGTCCGCAACTTCATGCCAATATTCGAGTATCAGGCCGGCCACAACCAAGCAGGTTGCGACGAGCAACAGTACTCCCCAGAAGTCCAGCCTTGACTCCAGGCTCTTAGAAACGCTTTCAAGTGCGGACGGGTCCATAGATCGCTACGAGAGAATCAAGCGAATTTGCATTCTTGTGACCGCTATCGCTCTATTGCTCCACCTTGGGAGAGGGTTTGTCGTGCCTATTATCTGTTTTATAGCGGCTACGGTCTATAGGAAACTGAAAAACAGTCAACATAATGCTTGACATGTGCCTTTATATTGCCAATTATTAGGCAGTATAGAGGCAGAAATGAACTGGATAAGCACAGAGAAGAGGGCGAAGGTGATCGGAGCTTTGGTCGAAGGAAACTCCATCAACGCGACCTGCCGGATGCTTGGAGTGAGCAAGCACACGGTTCTCCGTCTGCTCAAAGATGCGGATATCGCCTGCGCCAAGTTTCATGATCGCTACGTCCGCAACCTGCGCGTGCGCCGTTTGCAGTGTGATGAAATTTGGTCGTTCGTCGGAGCCAAGGCGAAGAATGTAAGCCCCGAAAGAGAGCCGGAAGGATGGGGCGATGTTTGGACGTGGACAGCAACCGACGCTGACACGAAGCTCTGCGTCTCTTGGTTGGTTGGCGGCCGTGATGCTGGATGGGCTTACGACTTCATGCAGGACTGCGCAGAACGCGTCAGAGGCCGTGTGCAACTGACCACGGATGCCCATAAAGCCTATTTGTCAGCCGCGGAAAGCACGTTTGGCGGTGGCGTGGACTATGCACAATTACAGAAGATATACGGCGCTCCGACCGATGCCGATCAGCGCCGTTACTCCCCGGCGAAATGCATCGGCTCTGACATGAAGGTGGTGAGTGGTGCTCCCGATCCAGATCATGTCAGCACGTCATATGTCGAACGCCAGAACGTCACAATGCGCATGTCGATGCGCCGGTTCACGCGCCTAACCAACGGATTCAGCGAGAAGCTGGCGAACCACGCGCATCAAATCGCGGTGTACTTCTTTCACTACAACTTTTGCCGCGTCCATTCTTCGCTCCGCGTGACTTCCGCAATGGAAGCGGGATTGACAGATCACGTCTGGACGCTAGAGGAACTGTGCGGTCTGATTCCAGAGGAAAACCCAATCCGGCGGATCGACAGAGCGTTGATCCTGAAAGCTCTCGAAAGGACAGCTTAGCTATGGAGAAAGCAAATCAAGTTTCACTCCCGTACATCGACCCTAGCGTGCAGCATGTAGGCGTGACGCGCCTTCGTTCGCTCAATGTGGCGCAGTTGAAGGAACTAGACAAGACGCTGGTGATTCAGGACAACGACAAGCCACTAGCCGTCCTGCTCCGTTTTGACCACTTCATGGCGATGCAGGAGCAACTACAAGCGAAGGAATAGATCACTTGTTCTCTGTGGCTTGGCGGATTACGCGCACGGCATTTTGGGCGCCATCCATCGAAAGGCACTTATGTGCAGCGAAGGCGGCGGTAATCTCGGATTCAGCGGCAGATCGGTTCGGCAAATCGGAATCGAACTGGGTACCGCATTTCTCGCACACGCCAGCCAGGTTCGGGGTGATCTTCACGATGCGGAGCGTACGGCGTGCCATGCCTCAAGTCTACCGCCGTCTATGCCTTCCCATTATCCTGTGAATTTCAAACGGCACCACTACCCGAACGCCCGTCTTCTGGGCATCTGTCGGATTGTCGGCAATACTGACCTTTTGAATTATCTTCCCCCGGACTTGGCGCTTTGGCGCCCATTGTGTGACACCCTTCCTGACTCGGCAATGGCTGAATCGCCGTTCAAAGGCAGATCGCCAATCCGAAATTTATATATCTGGTAAGCCCCATTAAGGCCTGCTCCCAAGGACCACCACTCAGTGGTCCTTCCCCATTCAGCCCACAAAACGTGGGTCCTTTGTCAACACCCCCGGAACCCGCACCCAATCCCATCCCCCTCATTCCAAACACATTATTTTTCTTCCCAACGTTGCCGGTTATTTCCGCCAAATCGCTAGAATGGTTTTAGGTGGCAAAACTGGGCGACTCCTCTTCGGAGACGGAGCGGCCCGGGACTCGGGATGCCGGACCTGCCACAGAAGATGGGTGCCCCGGGTCCCGATTTTGGGACCCGGGAAACCACGAACCTACGCGGCCACGGGATTAGGTCGGGTTACGGCCGCCACTCCCGGGCCACCTTGTTTTTGCCCCTAGTTTGCAGCCCCTTCGCAGCTAGGCTCAACCTGGGTCTGCACCGAAAGCGGGCAAAACGCCCGAAAGTTGGCCGTAAGCCCTTATTATTGAATATTTTAGGATCTAACTCCTTTATTATCAAGAATTTAGACCCAGTACTAAATAGTATAACTGATTGCAAACAAATCACTTAACCACAAAAGAGGTAGGGGGTAGGGGGGAGGGGTAACTGAAAAGTACATAGTGCGCCGCACATCCGACCGCCATGGTTCGCGATGCTAGGAGCTAGGAGCTGGAAGCTGCTTCTTTAACTCCAGCAGCTCGTTCACCCTGCGCATCACCTGAAACGCGTCGGCCACGTACACCACGTCGGCTTTGCCCCGCGTCCAGCCGCAGTTGGGGTCGAGCGAGATGGCCCTCCGCTCGCCAATGAATCGCCAACCCACCACGTGCGGCTCCTCGCCGTGGCAGCAGGTCGCCAAGCCCTTCGCATGACGCGGCGTCGCGCCCGTCTGCCCCACTTGGTTCAAATGCGTGAGGAAGGGAAGCACCGGCTGCCCATCGCTGCCCTGATCCACCAGCGACTTGCTGCTGCCCAGCGATGCGCCCGAAGCGTTCAGAAAACCGAGGATCAGTTCGCCGGCCTCCTTGGCGTGGACCTGCCCGTCGGGCTGCTTCTTGGTCCAGCCGGCCCCGGCCACAAAGAGCAGCTTTGCGTCCGGGCGGATGGTTTGCTCATTCGCCAGCGGCGCGCGCATTCCCGTCACCGTCGTGCGCGGCGCCGGCAGTTCCACCGCGACCTGTTCAACCTGCGCTTCGCCCGGCTGGCCTGCGAAGGCCGCATGAGTTCCCGGTTCGAGCAGCAGAAACCACGGCCGCGCGGCGCGGGTCAGCCCCGCTTCCACGCGCTGGCGATAGAACCACCGCGTCGCCTCGACATTTTCAGCGCCGCTGATCGCCGTGACGTGCGTATCGATGCATCCGCCCAGGCGGTGCGCCACGCCGGCCATCACCCGCGCAAACCGCGAACTCTCGGGCGCGAGCACAAAGGTGGCCTGCGCGGCGCGGAAAACGGCCTCGCATGCCGCCGCATCGCTCGCGTAGCGCGGCTGCGCGAAAGCTTCGCCGCTGACGGCGAGCAATCGCGCGCTCGATGAGTTCAGAGTCGCCGCCGCGGCCGCCGAATTCTGGGCCACCATGCCGATGGCCAGCAAAGCGCCGCGCCGCGCGGCCAGGTCCTTGCCCGCAGTTACCGCTTCGAGCGAAGCTTTGGTCAACGTGGAGCCGGTTTCATCCGCATGTGTGAGCACCAGTATCGATTCCATCATTGGCCTCCCATCCACTCGACCAGCTCCTGCGCAATCGCATCGGGCGCCAGGTCTTTCACCACCCGGGTCGTGCGCTGCTGCTTGGGAAGGCACACTGAGACGTAGCGCGGGCCATTGCCGTCGAGCGCCGCCGTCTTCGCCTTTTGCAGCGCCGGCATGATCGAGCGCATGTTGGTCATCCCAATTTGCGGATTGTTCTTCGGCTCCGGCAGGTTCCCCGTGGCCCACCCCAGCACGGCCGGCGCGCCCGCGCAGACCGAAACCTGGTGTTTGCCGCCCTCAACCCGCTCCAGCACTTCAAACGAACCGTCCTCGCGCAACTCGATTCGATCCACACCCTGAAACTGGTCCGTCACGCCGAGCCGTTCGCCCACAAGCTGCAGCGTAACCCCCGCCCCCCGGCTCGCCGACTCCCACCCGCCGAAAAGCAAAAACTTCGATCGATCGAGCCCCGCAATCGAATTGACCGCGTCCGCCAGCGCCGCCGCGGTCGCGTGCGCATCGGCAAATCCGCCGATCGGCCCGTCGATGGCGACCAGCTCGAATTTCACCTTCTGCGCCACGGTCATCATCACCTGTTGCAGCTTGGCCTTGGGGCCGAGCAAAACCAGCCAGAGCTTGCTCTCGGGATTATTCGCGATGAGATGCGCCGCTTCGCAAAGGGCGCTCGCCGCCCACGGATCGAGCACCGCGGGAAGAACCATTTCGTTCTTGATCCCCGGGCCGCTCGCGCCCGTTACCGGTTCCAGAGTCTGCAGCGGATCCGGCACGACTCCGGCGCAGACAACGATGTGGAGCGAGTTTGTCATACACGAGCTCCCAGCTTCTAGCTCCTAGCTCCTCCATTCCTCCCCGAGCTTTTGTAGGAGCAGTTAGGGTCTGAATGAATGAGCCGAGCATCTTCGAGACTTCGTCAGATCGACATACGAATTACAAACTCACCTTCTTGTGGAGATGGGGGCTAGCAACTAGAAGCTGCTCTTCTAATTCTCCCCGCTATGCAGCCCCCCAGCCCCAGCGCGAAACTCGATGTTGCCGCGTACGCCATCCGCCGATTGTGCGCAATTCCACAAACACGCGCCGCAATGGACGCACTTCTCGCGCTCGAAAACCGGCAAGCCGTCCTCGCCGAGCGTAATTGCTTGCCCGGAGCACATCGCGATGCAGGTTTTCTCCGCGCACGTCATGCAGGCGGCAAGGTCGCGAAAGAGTACATGGTCAGAGAAACCTGGCGCGGCCTGCACCTTGCCGCCCATCAGCAACGCGTCCTGGTGGGTGACGAGCAAGCGCCCGTCAAACGGAATCTCCGGCCAGCCCCGCGCCGACATCAGCGCATCGTGCAGCGGCCGTCCGTCCTCCAGAGCCAGCGCCGCCGCGTCTTTGAGCTTCAGTCCCGATTGCGCGTAAGAAGAACAGGGGCGAATCTGTCGCTGCGCCGCCGGGACCTTCCCGGGCAGCGCAAGTTTGCCACGGGTCAGGCCGGCAAGCGCCATGCCCATTAGACCGCGCACAAGTCCGCCATGAAAACCGTCCCGCGCGTGTTCCGCTTCGCGCGCGCCCCGCTCCACCCAGCTTGCGCGGCGGAGTTTTTCGTAGGTATTGGAGAGATTTTCGTGCGTGAACGGAAGCCCGGCGCGCAGCAACTTCAACACCGCTTCGCCCAACTGTACCCCCGTGGTCCAAGCTTCATCGACGCCGGAGCCGGTGAGCATGTTGTTTGACCCCGAGCCTTCGCCGATGCGCGCAAAACCGTCTCCGCACCATGCCGGCTGGCCGCGCCGCCCCGATTCGTCCAGCGACTTCGCGCCCCAGGAGCGCAGCGTGCCGTCCTTCAAATGCCTCCACAACGCCGGGTGCTGGATGTAGTGCTGCAAATAGCGGTAAGCCGTTCGCGCGGGGTCGCTCATCCACGAAGGCACGAAAATACCCACCGAAACCAGCCGGTCGGGGTGTACGTAGAGAAAACCAAAAATTTCCGGCTCGGGATAGCCGATGGTGTGCCACACCGTGCCCGGCCGCAACTCCGAATCCGGTCCGGCCGCCTCCTCGGGCAGTTCGATCACGAACTTCATTCCCAGCGCCCAGTCCTGCGGACGGCGTTGGCTTTGGTTGAGGGCAATGCCAACTGCACCCACCGGCCCATCGCCCACCACCGTCAATTGCGCATGAACATCCATGCCCGGCATGAAGCCCTCGGCCGGTGCGCCAAGTTTGTCCACGCCCTGATCGGCAAGGCGCAGCCCCTCCACTTTTTCGCCGGCCAACAGCGGTCCGGCCACCGGCATTCCCGGCCAAATCTGCGCCAGTCCGCTCGCCATCAGTTGCGCGCCGACCCATTGGTTAAACTGGCCAATCGAGAGCACCAGCCCGCCTCGCTTGTGCAGGAAGGCAGGCGTCCAGGACAGCTCGAATGCATGGTCTTTCACCCACAGACCACGCCCCATACCAAGAAAAAAATCCGCGCAACGCAAGAGCTTTGAGCGCCTCGCGCCAATTGGGTCGAGCAGATATAGCACCCGCTCGCGCTTAACCTCAACGGCCAGGGGAATCTCGGCCGGGTTCAAGTCGGGAAAACTGGCGCGGATTCCCTGGGCGCGCGTCACCACCCCACTCACGCCGGCCGCAAGATCGTCGGCGCGTTCATAGCAAACCACCTGTAGCGGCATGCCCGGGGAAGCGCGGCTCTCGAAAGCCGGATCGGCCGGGTTTTCGTTCCGGGCGCGCGTCAGCGTGGTGAGGAAGCCGCCCATCGCCGGACCGAAGCCCGCGCAGGCAATGTCAACCTCCATCGTCTGCCGTGCAATTTCTTCGGGCTGCGGCCAGGCGCTCATGCCGGGCCGGCCGCCGGATAATCCAGCGCTTCAGGAATCATCACCTTGCTCACCGTATCCGCCGCACGATCCTTGGCCAGACGCGCGCCCGTGAGGCACATGGTCAATCCCCTCTGCAGCCGCAAAAACTCTTCAGACCCGGCGCAACCCGCGCACGGGCCGGCCTTCAGCGGATGACTTCCGTCCTCCATCAGCACGTCCACCGCCATGGCCCTGATGCCGGGCATGGTCTCCTCTAGCTCCTCGAGTTCGCTCACCAGGAAGCAATTCCGGTGCTCGTGCTCGTCCCACGACGGATGCCGGTTGTATCCGAAGACCAGCTCCGCGCAAATGCGCGACACCTCGCCCGCGGCCTGCGCCGCCTGCGTTTGGCAAAGGTCGCTGAGGAACTGCACGGTTCCGGCCAGGCCCTCGGCGGATGCGGAGTCCTCTACGCCGTGCCTCTCCAACTCCAGCACATCGAGAATCTGGGCGCGCGAGGCCAGCAGCCAGCACAGCGCGTCGGCCAGCGCAAAGGTCACCCCTTGGCGCTGCCCGTGATAGAGCTTGGTGCCCGCTGGGTCAGCGGATCTCTGCAGATAATTCAGCGTCCACAGCCATACGTTCATCGCCGAAGCCAGCGTGCAGGCGCCGGTTCCCGGCCTGTCGCTGGCAATCCGCCGCATCTCCCCCGTCCAGGCGCGGAACTCAGCGAGAAACACTTCGCTCGTCATGGTCACTGTCAACTGCCGCCGCTGCACCGCTTCCGGCCCTTCATAAGTGGCTTCCAGTTGCGCGTCCATCCACTTGTTGGCCAGGAAGCCGGGACAGTCTTCAGTGATGCCGTAGCCGCCCATCAGGCTCACCGCCTC
>JASHTU010000318.1 GCA_030040395.1 Acidobacteriaceae bacterium | reverse complement strand
GAAGCTGATAGAGCAGTCTTGTTCAGGATTGAGTGGCGAGAATCTATGGAAGCGCGTCAAGACGAAGGTGAGGCTGCACCGTGAGATCGGCGGCACAACTGGTGGAGCTGGACGAGATTCGCGCGGCGGCGGCGCGCATTGCTTCGATCGCCGTGAAGACGCCGCTGGTGCGAGCGCCGTTTCCGGCCGTCGCTGGCCGCGGAACGGAGAAAGAGATCTGGCTGAAGGCGGAAAGCCTGCAACCGATCGGGGCCTTCAAGGTGCGGGGAGCGGCGAACAAGATTCTGCAGTTGACGCCGGCCGAGATTGCGCGCGGGGTGATTACCTATTCGAGCGGCAATCACGCCCAGGGCGTGGCCTACGTGGCGCGCGAGGTGGGCGCGAAAGCAGTGATCGTGATGCCCGCGAACGCGCCCGCTGTGAAGCGCGCGGCGACGCTGGCGCTGGGCGCGGAGATTGTGGATGTGGGCCTGGCCTCGAGCGAGCGGCTGGCTAAGGCCGAGCAACTGGTGCGCGAGCACGGCTATGTGGTCATTCCGCCGTATGACGACGAGCAGATTATTGCCGGGCAGGCGACGTGCGGGCTGGAGATTGCCGAGGCGCTGCCGGATTTGGACCTGGTGGTGGCGCCGGTGTCAGGTGGCGGGCTGTTGAGCGGGGTGGCCGCGGCCGTCAAGCAACTTCAGCTACGCGCGAAGGTCTTCGGCATTGAGCCGGAGCTTGCGGGCGATACGGCGGAGAGCTTTCGCACGGGCCGGATCGTAACGTGGCCGGCGGAGCTGACCAGCCGGACCATGGCGGATGGATTGCGCACGCAAAGCGTGGGCGAGCGGAATTTTGTCCACATCCAGGCGTTTGTGGACGGTATTGTGACCGTGAGCGAGGCCGAGATTCGCGCCGCGATGCGGGCCATTGTGGCCACCACGCGCCTGGTTCCCGAACCCAGCGGCGCGGTAGCCGCGGCGGGGCTGCTCTTCCACGCGCATGAGTTGCCTGTATATCACAAGGCTGTCGCCGTGGTGAGCGGCGGCAACGTGGACCCTGCCCTGCTGGCCGAGGTGCTGACGGCGGAAGGCGAGTAAGGCCGGCGCACGAGCGCTCAACTAAACTGGTGCTTACCTTCTGCCGATGCGGGAATGGCTTGAATACTGGCTGGTGATGGCTGTGGCGCGCGCGTTGGGACGCCTGCCGCGGGGCGCGGCGCGCCTGCTTGCCGGCGGCATTGCTTTCGGGGTCTGTTGCGCCTTCGGCCGGCTGCGCCGCGTGGGCATGCGCAACCTTCAGCTTGCTCTTCCCGAGATGCCTTCCAAGGCCAGAAAGAGAATTCTGAGGGGCGTCTACGTGTACCTTGGCTGGCAACTCGTCGAGTTTTGCCGGATGACTAGGTACACACCGGAAAACATCCGCAACTGGATGCGCACGGAGGGCTTGGAGCATTATCTGGCCGCGCAAGCCCGCGGCAAAGGCGTGCTGGTGATTACGGGGCACTTGGGCGCGTGGGAGCTCTCGAGTTTTTACCACTCGCTGATGGGCCATCCCATGGGGATGGTAATTCGCAGGCTGGATAACCGCCGTCTCGACGCCTTTGTGAACGCCATCCGCTGCCTGCACGGCAACTTTGTGTTGCACAAAGATGATTTTGGCCGCGGGCTGTTGACGGCAATGCGCGCGGGCCAAACGGTGGGCATTTTGATGGACACCAACATGACGCCGCCGCAAGGCGAGTTTGTCCAGTTCTTTGGCCGCGCGGCCTGCACGGGCACGGGGCTGGCGCACGTGGCGCGCAAAACCGGCGCGGCCGTGCTGCCCGGTTTTATGCTGTGGGAGCCTGTGGAGCGACGGTATGTGCTGCGTTTTGGGCCGGAGGTGGAGATGCCGCACACGGAAAACGCGGCCGCGGACATTCTCGAGGGCACGCAGCTCTGCACCCGCGTCATTGAGTCGTGGGTGCGGCGCTACCCGGACCAATGGCTGTGGATTCACCGGCGGTGGAAGACGCGGCCGGCGGGCGAAGCAGGGTTGTACTAAAGCAGAAATGGCAAGGAGGTTGGCATGACCATCCGCGAACTGATCGAGGCTTTGGGCGGGCGGTTTGTCCAGGGCGATCCGGAGTTGGAGATTGACGGCGTGGGTTCGTGCGAGTTTGCTGCTCCCTCGGAGGTAGCCTTCGCCGAAGACGAAGCCGGAGCCCAATTGGCGTTGGGCGGACCCGCGGGCCTGGTGGTGCTGCGGCGGGGATGTCTGGCCCGTTACCCCGAGGACAGGAACGTGGTCGAGTTCAGCCATCCCCGCCTGTGGTTTGCGCGGGCGGGGCGCCTGCTGAAACCCGCGCCGCCGGCAACGGGAACGCACCCGAGGGCCAGCATCGGCGAGTTTGTGCAACTGGGCGAAGAGATCACTGTCGGCCCGGGCGCGGTGGTCGGCGACTATGTTCATGTGGGCCGGGGAACGCGCATCGAGGCTGGAGCGGTGATTGGCCAGGGGGTGCGCATCGGCGAGTTCTGCCACATTTATCCCCGCGCGGTGATTTACCCGGGAACGGAGATTGGCAAGCGGGTGGTGGTTCATGCCGGAGCGGTGCTGGGCGCGGACGGTTTCGGTTACGTGCGCGACCCCGTCACCGGCGCGTACACGCAGTTTCCGCAGCAAGGCGCGCTCGCGATCGAAGACGACGTGGAGATCGGCGCCAATTCGACCATCGACCGCGGAGCACTGGCCGAAACGCGCATTCGCCGCGGAACCAAGATCGATAACCTTGTCCACGTGGGTCATAACTGCGATATCGGTGAAGACGTGATCCTGGTGGCGCTGACGGGTATCTCCGGCTCATCGAGCGTGGGCCGGGGCGCGGTGCTCGCCGGCCAGGTGGGCATCGGCGACCACGCCCATGTGGGCGAAGGGGTGGTTCTCGGGGGGCAATCGGGCGTTTTCAACGGCAAAACCGTGACCAACGCGGGCTTGCCGCCGGGCTCCGTGCTCTATGGGACGCCGGCCCGGCCGCTCAGACAGGTTTTGCGCGAGCAGGCGGTGCTGGCCCGGCTGGCAAAGGCGGCGCGGAAGGGGAAGGAGTGAAGGGTAGGGGTCAGGGGTCAGGGAACAGGGATCAGAGACGAGGAGAAGCGATGAAGAAACAGTACGACTTCAGCAAAGGAAAGCGCGGACGCATCCTGCCCCCGCGAGCTGAGCCCAAAGGCAAGGTGCGGATTACGATCCGCATCGACGAAGATGTGGTGGATTATTTTCTGAAAGAAGCCGACGCCTTGGGCGGCTCGGTTGGGTATCAAACCTTGATGAACGATGCTTTGCGGTTGCACGCTGAGAATAAAGCGCCGAAACTCGAAGACACGCTGTGCCGGATTTTTCGGGAGGAGATTCGAGCGGCAAGTTGAGGACAAGCGACCGACTCCTCTTGTACTTTTCTTCCATGTCTTTTTCATTTCCTACAATCTATCCAATCCTCGACGCTTCCACTGTTCCAACGACCGGCCGCGCGGAGTTTCTGCGACGACTGGGCGCGGAACTGGCCGCAGCCGGGGTTACGCTGCTCGAATATCGGAACAAAATCGGCACGGACAGTGAGTTGCTGGCCGATGCAGCGATTCTGCGCGCGAACATGGCTACTGGAAAGATAAAGTTGATTCTCGATGATCGGGCAGATCTGGTTGAACAGGCTGGATTTGACGGCGTACATGTGGATGCGGGGGATGTTTCTCCGGCGGAAGCGCGGCGGCTGCTTGGCCGGGCACGCATTGTGGGCACATTTGGCGGCAGCGAGGCCCTCGTACCGGGAATCCTGGACGCGCCAGCGGATTACCTGTCGATCGGTCCCATCGCGCCAACCCGCACCAAGCAAACCACGAAAGCACCGATCGGCGCGGAAGGGGTGCGCAGGCTGCGCGAGCAAGCGGGTCCCGCGCCGGTGCTAGTGGCTGCCGGCGGCGTGACCCTGGGGACGGCACAGGCCGTGCTGGCTGCGGGGGCGAACACGGTTGCGGTTTCCGAAGCCATTTTTGGCGCTCGCGACCCTGCGGGCGAGTTTCGCCGGTGGATGATGCAGTTGGAGTGATGGACAGAAGGCACCAGAAAACGAGACACTTCAAAGAAAATGAGAGACAAACCCGGCAAAAACGGGTAGAAATTGCTTCAAGTGACAACCGCAGACCTGGTTCCCAATCGTCACCCTGACGCGCCTCAAGAACAGCCCAAGCTGGCGCAGACGCTCGGCCTGTTCAGCTCTACAACCATTGTGATCGGCTCGATGATCGGCTCGGGGATTTATATTGTCGACGCCGATATTGCTCGTGGGACCGACTCGCCGGCGCTCTTCCTGGCCGCGTGGATTGTCACGGGCGTGATGACGTTGATCGCCGCGCTGAGCTACGGCGAGTTGGCCGCGATGATGCCCAAGGCCGGCGGTCAGTACGTTTATCTGCGCGAGGCGCTGGGGCCGCTGTGGGGATTTTTGTTCGGCTGGACGCTGTTTCTGGTCATCCAGACGGGAACCATTGCCGCCGTCGCCGTTGCCTTTGGGAAGTTTCTCGGCGTGTTCTTCCCTTCCGTCTCCGCGACGAATTGGATTTGGCACATTGCGCACGTGCAGGCCTGGCGGGTGGGACCAATGGTGCTGGGCAACATGGAGATCGGGGTGAACACGGCCAACCTAGCCGGCATAGCGATTGTGGTCTTCCTTGCCATTGCCAATATTTTCGGCGTGAAGCTGGGCGCGTTAATCCAGAACATCTTTACTTCGGCCAAGGCGTTCGCGCTGTCGGCGCTGATCCTGCTCGCGTTTACCATCGGCGTGAACGCGACCGCATGGCAGGCGAATTTTGGTCACGGGCTGAGCCAGTTTTGGAAGAACGCCGGCTGGAGTTCCATGCACCCTGTTCAGGTGGGTGTAGGCGGGCCGACCGCGTGGGTGAATCTGCTGGTGATTCTGGCCGTGGTGCAGGTGGGTTCGCTGTTTTCTGCTGATGCGTGGAACAACATCACCTTCACGGCCGGCGAAGTGAAGAATCCACGGCGCAATCTGCCGCTCTCGCTGCTGCTGGGCACGGGGTTCGTGATCACGGTGTACTTTTTTGTTTCGCTGGCCTACTTGGTGGTGCTGCCCATGCACGGCGACCCCAACGGAGCGACGGCGCTCCAGCGCGGCATCCAGTACGCGTCGGCGGATCGCGTGGCCACGGCGGTGTTGGGCCAGGTGTTTCCCCTGGGCGGCGCGGCGCTGATGGCGGCGGCGATTCTGATTTCCACTTTCGGTTGCGCCAATGGAATGACGCTGGCCGGAGCGCGGGTCTACTACGCCATGAGCTGCGACGGGCTGTTCTTCCAATCCGTGGGCAAGCTGCATCCGCGCTACAAGACGCCGGTGGCGGGACTTTTGGTGCAGGGCGTGTGGACCATTTTTCTCTGCGTCTCGGGCTCCTATAGCCAGTTGCTCGACTACATTATCTTCGCGGAGCTGATCTTCTATATTCTCACCATTTCCAGCCTCTTCGTGTTGCGGCGAAAACGGCCCGATGCGCCGCGGCCGTACAAGGCTTTTGGTTATCCGCTGCTGCCGGCGCTGTACATTGTGATGGCTGCGTGGATCTGTATCGTATTATTGCGTTACAAGCCGCAGTACACATGGCCGGGTCTGGTGCTGGTTTTGCTCGGCATTCCCATCTATCTCTTCTGGTCGCGACGGCCGACAAGAGCCGCAATGGCGGAGCCGGAAACGAGCGCTTGAGGGGCGGAGCATGTGGCCGCCGCCAGTCAGGGTTAGTTGATCGATGGGTAGCCGATCGATGGCAAGATGAAGCGTAAGCAGGGTGCGGCGCAAGGCAAGCGCCGAAGCTCGAATGAAAGCGGAGGAAAATGCATGGGCGCCAAGCTGTTTGCGACCAAGCCAATCAGCACCATTCTGGCCGAGGCGGAGGGATCGGGCGATCACACGCTGAAACGGGCGCTGGGGCCCATCAACCTGGTCACGCTGGGCATTGGCGCCATCATCGGCGCGGGCATCTTTGTACTCACCGGAACGGCGGCGGCTCAGTTCGCCGGGCCGGCCATTGTAATCTCCTACATCATCGCGGGCGTGGGCTGCGTTTTCGCGGGATTGTGCTACGCGGAGTTCGCTTCGATGCTGCCCATCGCCGGCAGCGCCTATACCTACGGCTACGCCACCATGGGCGAACTTGTGGCCTGGATCATTGGCTGGGCTCTGGTGCTCGAGTATGCCTTCGGCGCGGCCACCGTCGCAGTGGGCTGGAGCGGCTTTGTGAGCAGCTTGGTGGGGTTTTTCGGCGTCAAGCTTCCCTTCAACCCCACACCCCACCTCGCGCTTACGTTTTTTGGCCATCCTTTCTCGGCGCATGTAGACATCTTTGCCTTGACCGCCCTGGTGGTGATCACCGTGATTCTGGTCGTCGGCGTGCGCGAGTCGGCCAACTTCAATAGCGCGGCGGTCATGATCAAGGTCTCGGTGGTGCTGATTTTTATCGGCCTGTCGATGGCCTTTGCTTTCGGCCATTGGCAGCACATGCTGGCCAACTGGCATCCGTTCATTCCCAAGAACACCGGGCACTTCGGCCAGTACGGCTGGTCCGGCATCATGCGCGGCGCGGGGGTGGTCTTCTTCGCTTATATCGGCTTCGACGCCGTGTCCACGGCCGCGCAGGAGGCCAGAAACCCGCAGAAGGACATGCCCTTCGGCATCCTGGGTTCGCTGATTGTTTGCACGATCCTGTACATCTTCGTGTCGGGCCTGCTGACCGGCGTAAAGTCCTACACCACGCTCAATGTTCCGGCTCCAGTGGCGGATGGGGCGTCGGCTATTGGAGTGCAGTGGGGCGTGCTGTTAATCGACCTGGGCGCGATTGCCGGGCTGGCGTCGGTGATGCTGGTGATGATGCTGGGGCAATCGCGCGTGCTCTACACCATGGCGCACGACGGGTTGTTGTGGAACTGGGTGGGCAAGCTGCATCCGCGCTTCTGCACGCCCTACCTCACTTCGATTGTGGTGGGGGCTTTTGCGGCCACGCTGGCGGCTTTTCTGCCCATCACGCTGCTGGGTGAACTGGTGAGCCTGGGCACGCTGCTGGCCTTCACCATTGTGTGCCTGGGGGTCATGGTGATGCGCAAAAAGCAACCCAATGTGCCGCGCCCCTTCCGCACTCCGTGGGTGCCTGTGGCGCCCATCTGCGGCATGATCGTTTCGCTGGCGCTGATGTTTTCGCTGGACGCCCCGGCGTGGATCGGCTTCAGCAGCTGGCTAATCTTCGGCCTGATTATCTACTTCACGTATAGCCGCAAGCACAGCCGGGTGCAGCGGTCGCTGGCCGCAGCCGCGCGCGAGAGTGGGGCAACGCTGAGCCATTGAGAGTCGAGGAAATCCCGGCCAAGCGCGAGGCCATGGTCGCAGCGACTCTTTGCCGGCGGCAATTACGGCCGCTCGTCAATCGGAATATAGTGCGACGGGTAAGCGGGGCCGACGTACTCCGCGCGGGGGCGGATCAGGCGGTTGTCGTCCATTTGCTCGATAACGTGCGCGGCCCAGCCGGAGATGCGGCTTACGGCGAAGATGGGCGTGTAAAGATCAATGTCGATGCCGAGGGTGGCGTAGGTGGAAGCAGAGTAAAAGTCCACGTTGGCGTTGAGCTTTTTGTCTTTGTTGACGTAGAGCTCGATGGCGCGGGACATCTCGTACCACTTGGGCTGGCCGGCATCCTTGCCCAGTTGCTCGCTCATGCGGCGGAGGTGGGTGGCGCGCGGGTCCTCGGTGCGGTAGACGCGATGACCGAAGCCGGAGATCTTTTGCTTGGCGGCCAGCATGCCTTTGACGTATTCGATGGGGTCGGCGCCCAGCTTGTCGATGGTGAGCAGAAGGTGCATCACGCCTTCGTTGGCGCCGCCGTGGAGAGGACCTTTGAGCGCGCCGAGGGCGCCGGTGATGGAGGAGTGAATGTCGGCCAGCGTGGCCGCGATAACGCGGGCGGCAAAGGTGGAGGCGTTGAACTCGTGCTCGGCGTGCAGGATCAGCGACATGTCCATGGTCTTAACGGCAGTTTCAGAAGGCTTGACGCCGTTCAGCATCCACAGGAAGTTGGCCGCGTGCGAGAGCGACCGGTCCGGCGGAACAATCTCTTTGCCCTTGCGCAGCCGGTCGTAAATGGCCACGATCATGGCGATCTGCGCGGTGAGGTTGTAGGCCTTGCGGACGTTGGCGTCGTGGGAGTTGTCTTTTTCGTCCGCGTCGTAAAAACTCAACGCGGAAACCGACGTGCGCAGCACTTCCATGGGTGTGGCCGAAGCGGGAAAAGAGCGCAGCATGTCGATCATGCGCTGATCGAGAACCCGAGCCGAGGTAAGCTGCGCCTGAAATTCGCGCAGTTCCAGCCGGTTGGGCAATACGCCGTTCCAGAGAAGGTAGGTCGTTTCCTCGAAGCTTGAGTTGTCTGCCAGTTCGTGAATGTCGATGCCCCGGTAGGAAAGCACGCCTGCTTCCCCATCGATCCAACAGATTCCCGAGTTGGCTGCGATAATTCCTTCCAGACCCTTCCCAACGACAGCAGTCGGCATAGCCTTGGAACTTCTCCTTCACACCAAAGATCGAACCGTTTGCAATGAATTTCCGGCTTCAGGAGGGGCTCCGGCCGAAAAATGTAGCAAAGATGTTTATAACTTAGCGATTCCCTGCTTGTCACGGGCGGAGCCGCGAGCTGTTGTATGTCTGAGGAGAACGGCGCCGGCGCAATCGATGCGCGCAGACACAAACGCGTCCGCCGCATGGAAGCGGAACGGACGCGTTTGAGCAAGATTCAGCGCAAGGCCCGGTGCGGGGCTGGCCGCTCACCGGCCAAAGTGGCTGGAATTCTTCTCAGCGTAGTGGGCCCACTTCTCGGGCAGGTCGTCCAACGCGAAGATCGCCGAGACCGGACAGGCCGGGACACACGCGCCACAATCGATGCACTCGACGGGGTCAATGAACAACTGATCGGTTTCGGCGAAACCGTCTTCGTCTTTTTTGGGGTGGATGCAATCGACGGGACAAGCGTCTACACAGGCGGTGTCCTTGGTGCCGATACAGGGTTCTGCAATGACATAGGCCATCTTGATGTTTCTCCGCGGATTTACCTCTCGACGCTGATAGTAGCACACGGCCCCCGGAGGTTGGATCAACCCCCGACAAACATCTATCTGTGCATCAACATCAGCGGCTTTATTTTCCGCCGGCGACCCGCAACCGCGCAAATTCCTGCGGCGTGGGGATGGGGGCCAGATTGCGGCCTGCGAACATATCGCTGAACAAGCCCAGCAACTCCTCGTGGATGAGGCCGTTCGAGGCCAAGACCTCGCGGCTGTCCAGCCGGTAGTGATTTCCCGAAAAGTCCGTGACCCGGCCACCGGATTCTTCGATCAACAGAATGCCGGCTGCGGTGTCCCACGGGTTGAGATTGAACTCCCAAAAGGCGTCCATGCGGCCGCAGGCGACATACACGAGATCCAGGGCTGCGGAGCCGGCCCGCCGCACGCCATGCGAGCGCAACGTGAGCTCCTGATAAAAATGGATGTTGGGGTTCGCGTGGCGCTTGCGGCTGGGAAAGCCGGTGGCCAGGAGCGCTTCTGAAAGCGTACTGGTGGTCGAGACCCGGATGGGTTTGCCGTTGAGCCACGCTCCACGACCGCGCTCCGCGGTGAAAAGCTCCTGGCGCAAGGGATCGTAGATAATGGCTGCTTCGAGCGTTCCATCTTCGTCCGCGCCGAGCCCCGCGGGCCGCCGCTCCAGCCCCATCGAGACGCAGAACTGCGGGAATCCATGAGCGAAGTTTGTGGTACCGTCCAGCGGGTCCACGTACCAGCGGAATTCGCCCTCGAGGCGCTCGCGCGTGCCCTCTTCACCGTAGACACCGTGCTCGGGAAACGCCTCACCCAAACGGCTGCGGATGAGTTTTTCCACCGTTCGGTCGGCCACCGTGACCAGGTCCACGTCGCCCTTGTACTCGGTCTCGACACCCTGCGCAAAGAACTCGCGCAGCCGCGCGCCCGCTTGCTGAGCGATCTGGGCGGCTTTCGGAACCCAGACCAGAGCGGAAGCGGCCGAAGACTCCGCCGGGCCGGGGGAAAGATGCTCTTCACAGTCGGGCGCCAGTTCGTTCGCGGTCACGAGAGCCCCTCGCCACGCGCGGCGGGCGCGGAGCGCGCCATGTGTCGGCGGCCCACCTCGCTGATCGAGCGGATCTGATGCTTGTAGATGAAGAGATTGGGATGACCCTCGCGGGTCAAGCGCAGCATGGCGTCATCGAAGTACTCGATCCAGCCGCGCACGGTCTCACCGTCGCGCAACTTGATGGTCACGATCACCTGGCGGTCACTGAGCGAACGCAGATAAAGACTTTCCTGCCCGGTTTCACCGGGCGGAGGGATCTTGGAGCGGCGGCGAATTGACGCTGGCGGAGTCATAATTTCATTTTAGATGCAAAGGCGCTGGAATGGGCTGTGAATTGAACGCAGCAATGTCCTTGGGTCGGACGCAAAAGCTCAGGCTTCGGCCGCATCCAGATCCCGGAAAAGTTGCTCCAGATCGAAATAGATGGTTGAGCCGGGAACTTCAAATCGGCTACGGCGCAGCCAGTTGCCATCCGAACAATCCCAGCCAAAGCGTTTTGCCGGGTCGACAATCCAGATGTGAGGAATCTGAAAACGGCGATAATCTTCGATCTTTTCCTGAACTCTCGATTGGCGGTCTTCGGGTGAGAGCACCTCGATTGCTATCAGTTGCGGATGCGTAAATACCGGCTGGATGGGAACGCTGCGGCTCCAGACGCTGACGTCGGGGATTCTTACATTGCCCGAATTCGGCCGGGTCCTCTGCTCCTGAATCGTGCGCGTTTGCCACGCCTTGTCGTGCAGGTGGAACCAGAGCAATATTGCGCGTTGGACAACGCTGTGATCGTACTCGCCTACGTTTCGTTCCTCGACTTCCCCATTGACGTACTCGGCATCCGGCTCGTAGGAAGTCGCCAGGTACTGCTCAATCGGAATGCGAGTCGCGGTTGCCATAACCTTGTCCTTCTCGGAGTCTACACCCGTTTTCAATTGGCCGGGTGTTCAGGCGGGGGAGCCAATGTCAGTTACCTACCTCGGCCTCGTCCGAATAGTAGCCGGTGCGGTTGCGGATGGTGAAGGCTTCCGGCGCGGCCCGCGGGATGGTCACGACGATGCGGTGGAAATCGATTCCGGGAAGCTGGCGCCTGGGGTAGTAGCCAATCAGGTATTGGGTGCGTAAATCCTCGCTCACCTGGGCAAAGGCCTTGTCGAGGCCGCCCTCACTAACGTAAAAATGTTTGCCGCCGGTTTGCTCGGCCAAGGTGATCATGGCGTGCTCGCCGCCCGTGTCGCGGCCGGCGCTGGCCTCAATGGGCACATCGATCAACGAGTAAATCATGACTTCGTGGCGCAGCGCCGCTTCCAGCGCCTGGGCGTAGGTCGCGTCCTGCGCGGTGTCGTCGCCATCGGAGACGATGACCAGCACCTTGCGCCCCTGCCTATTGCCCAACTGTTGCGAGCCGAGGCAGATGGCGTCATAGAGCGCCGTCGCCGAGTCGCCATGGAGTTCGCTCAGTCCGTGATCGATCACGTTGAGCTTGTTGGTGAAAGGGGTGAGGGTGCGCACCGTGGTGGCGAACTGCATGACGCTCATCTGGTCCTCGAGGCGCAGAATCGCGCGGGCAAACCGCCGCGCCGCCGCCTGCTCCTCGCTCATATCCTTTTGCACACTGCCGCTGGTGTCGATGGCGAGGGTGAGGTTGAGGGGCAAATTCGATTGCCGCTCGAAGAGCGAGATGGTCTGCAGCCGGCCATCTTCGAAAACGGCAAAATCGTCTTTGGTCAAGCCGCCCGCAATGGCGCCATTGCGGTCGGTGACGTTGACGAAGACGTTGACCAGTTTTACGTTCACATGCAGTGTGGGTTCCTGAGCGGCGAGCCAAAGGGGCGCCAGAAGCAGCGCAGTCCGGCATCCGGCGCGCCGGAATAAGCCGGGAAACCCACTTGGCTCAGGCCTCATGTGCAGCCTCCGGCGCCGCGCGCGCGACCTGCGTGGCGGGCTTGACGGTCAGATCCGCCGGGAACGGCTCGCCCGGCGCCCACACTGCGCCGTCGGCAAAGGTCTCCTTTTTCCAGATGGGCACGGTCTGCTTGAGCGTGTCGATGAGCCAGCGGCAGGCATCAAATGCCGCTGCCCGATGCGCCGACGCGACGACGACCAACACGCTGGTTTCTCCAATTTCGAGCCGTCCCAGCCGGTGGATCACGGCAACCTGGCGAACGCCGAAGCGCTCCCGCGCCTGGGCGGCGAGTTGCCGCATCTGCCGCAGGGCCATTTCTTCGTAGGCTTCGTAGTCGAGGTGAAGGGTGCGGCGGCCGCGCGAGTGCTTGCGCACGATGCCGTCGAAAATCGCCACCGCGCCGTCTTCGCCGCGCTTGATTTCAGCAATGAGTCTTGGGGAATCGATGGGCCCGCGGGTCAAAACCACCTTATCGGTTGAATCCGCCTCGCCCGCGTCGGGATCCGCCGGGAGCGCACCACCGCCCGAGACCGGCGGCAGCAAGCCCACTTCATCGCCGTCGTGCAGTACCTGCCCAGCCGTGGCGAACTCCGCGTTGACGCCCACGGCGATGCCGCGCAGGCCCTCGCAGACGCCGTCGCCGCCGCGGATGGCGCTCAACCGCTCCAGCAGCTCCGCCACCGTCGCCCCCACCGGCAACTCCACCGTGGCGGCGCTCAACCAGTCTTTCAACACCCCAAACGGAATCACGCGTACGTGCATGGCAAGAAAAAGAATACCGCCTGCACATTAGACGCATCCCGCTGCCTGCCGTGGTTTGCTTGTCATGCGATAAGCCGTTCTTTGCTCACCACAAAAGCTTGAGCGCAAATTGAATTTGGCGCGAAGTGGTGGAAGTGCTGGTGATTACGCCCGCGGTGGGCGAGACGCCGGACGGGGTGAAGACCACCAGGTTCGGCGTATTGAAGTTGGCCCGGTTGAGAATGTTAAAGAACTCCGCGCGGAATTCGAGGTTGAGCCGTTCGTGGAGCGATGTGTCCTTGAGCATCGACAAGTCCCACGTGGCCAGACCCGGCCCGGTGAGCATATCGCGGTCCAGGTTGCCGGAGAAACCGCAGCCGAGGTTGCCCTTTGGACCGCAGTTGTCGGGCGGGGCCAGGAACGCCGCGGGATTGTACCATTCGGCGGGGGCGCCCACGATCACCTTACCTGTGAACGCGGGGTTCGCGAACGGGCGTACCGGATTCTTGGTGTCGCCGGTATTCGAAGGGTTGTAGCTGAGCTGCGGCGTAAAGGGAAAGCCGGACTGCAAGGTCACGATGGAATTGGCCGTCCAGCCGCCGGCAACCAAGTCCGCAAAACCGCTGGCCCCGCCGGCCGAACCCCTGCGCCGGCCGAAAGGCAGTTCGTAGCTACCGTCAATCACCCCCACGTTGCGCACGTCGTAGGTCGCCGGGCCCCAATCGGCCTTGATGTCGAAGGGATTCGAGACCAAGCCCGGCGCGTTGCCTGCGGCGGTCGCGTTCAGCGAGTCGCCGTCGTCGAGCGCCTTGGACCAGGTGTAGACACCGCGCAGCAACAGGCCGTGGCTCATGCGGTGGTTTATGTCCGCCTGCAATGAGTTATACGAGCTGGTTCCCGAGGAAAACCACGCCCAAGCCGCACCCAGCGCGGGATTGGCGGCCGGCGTCCCGGGAGCAATGTAATATGCGCCTGCGGGAACGGGGGTGTTTGCGAGCGCGCCTAAACTGCTGACGTTGGGATAGGTGGCCGGGCACGGAGAGTTGGGGCAGATGGCAGGGGTCGGCTCGTTGTCGTCGAGGCTGACGATCTGATGATACCCATGCGAGCCCACGTAGCCGAGGGTAAACACCGTGTTTGGCGTCAGTTCCTGCTCGAAGCGCAAGGAATA
>JASHTU010000317.1 GCA_030040395.1 Acidobacteriaceae bacterium | reverse complement strand
GACCCTCGGTGTCGAGGCGGAATTGAACGGTTGCCCGCGAATCGGGAGCCACAAATTCGATGGGCGAAAGCGTTGTGAGCGGGGTGGGAACGCGCCGATCCGACTCCACCACCAACACGCCATTCTGCGGATAAAAGCTCAGCGGCGTATCGGGCTCGGAGGGATCGGTGTACTCGCCTGCAAGAGCCTCGAGCTGCGTCGCGGAGGCGGCCGGGGCTTCCGCGGACTGCGCCTGCCGCGGCGCGGCCACTGAAGCCGCCGGTCGTGAAGCGAGCAGAATAAAGCCCAATGCCGCCTTGGCGGCGCGGAAATAAAGCAACAAAGACCTCCTCTGGTGAGCGGTCCCCGGTCCGCCGCGAGCAAAATGGAGCGGCCGAGCCCGCACCCTCACACCATACCAAGCTCTTTGTGAAATTCCCTAATGGGCGTGGCCGTGCGGGTGCTGGTGGCCCGTTTTGCTGCTCAACTCCTCGATCGGCGTCACGCACCCCACGACTTCTCCGCAGCCGATGTGCTCAAACTGGATGGTCGTATGGCGGATGGAAAAATGATCGCGCAGCACATGGTTGAGCTTGTCCAGGATGCACGCGCTCTCCGACGGCGGAATGTCGGCGATGGTGACGTGGCAGGCCAGTGCGCGCGAGTGCGACCCCAAACTCCAAACGTGCAAGTCGTGCACGTCCACCACACCCTCGATGGCCTCCATGCCGGCGCGAATCTGCGGCAGCGATACGTCGTGCGGCGCACCCTCGAGAAGAATGTTCAGCGTCTCGCGCACGATGCCGATGCTCGACCAAAGGATGAGGGTGGCAATCAGCAGCGAGAGAACCGGGTCGATCCAGTTCTTGCCGGTGTAGAGAATCCCGGCGCCGCCGGCAATCACCGCCGCCGTCGAAAGTGTGTCACCGGTCATGTGTAGGAAGGCCGAACGCAGGTTCACGTCGTGCGCCACGCCCCATAGCAGGCCCGCTATCACGCCGTTCATCACCACCCCGGCCGCGGCCACAATCATCATCAGCCGTGGTTGCACCGTCACCGGGCTGGAAAGTCGATGCACCGCTTCCACGCCGATCCACAGCGCAATCACAATCAGCGTGGCAGCGTTGATGAAGGCCGCCAACACCCCGGCGCGCTGGTAGCCGAAGGTGCGCGCCTCATCGGCCGGACGCGTGTGGAAGTAAACGGCGACAAAACTGAGCAGGAGAGCCAGAAAATCCGAGGCGTTATGGCCGGACTCGGAAAGCAGCGCCAGGGAGTGAGCGCGCAGTCCCGCAACGAAGGTGACCACCACGTAAGCGAGCGTGGCCGCAAGCGAGATGCGCAGAACCAGGGACGTCCTTTTCGCGCCTTGGCCGTCCGCCGCCGCGTGGACATGCATATGGGTAGTGTAACCGGGGATGGGTATGGGGCGCCACAACCAGGTGCGCCCCCGGAACCCTTTCGGCGAACCCTGGTGAAAATCCTACCTTCGCCGCCGACGGCTCATGTCCACCGGTTCGGGATGTTCGAACGACGGCAAGTGCGGCAAACTCACTCTCAATCCGCTCCAGCCCTCGGCCGCCACGATGCTGTTTTGCGGGTTGCCGGGCTGATAACGCACCGTGCAGGGAAAGCCCACCCGGATGTGCTCGCTGTCCAGCAGGCCGCGCAACTCGGTCACATCCTGCGAGCACTCGTAGTCCACGCCGCCGATGCGATAGCTGAACAGAAACAGGGTCAGCTTCCGTCCGTCCGCAGCCGCCATCTCGCGGATGTCGAGGAACATCCCGTCCACCAGCCGGCCTGACTGCACCAGCAACCGTCGGCGCATCCGTTCCTCCTCCTCTTCGGTGGGCCGTTTGCGCAGCAGCAACCACGCCATGGCGGCGCCCAATGCGGTGAGCGATGCCACCCCGGCGGCGATCTCCCATGCCCCTTTGCTGAGGAGGTTCATTCCTGACGGGACTCTACCCCTTGCATCCCACTTAGAGGATACCGCAGGTCGATTCCCGGTTGCGGCCCGTGGGCGTCATCGGTCGCCGGCGCACAAGATCGCGGGGCAGGTGGCGAGCCGCGCGCGGGGCAGCTCTCTTCGCCACGCCGGTCCCCGAGGAAACGATTCCGGTTCATCCGCGCGTCTGGCCGGACCAGCCCTCAAAGGCGCGCACCCACTCCAGAATGGAACGCACCCCAATTCCGCTGGGGCCCTTGGCGATGTAGGGCTTCGAGTCCTCCACCCATGCCACGCCGGCGATGTCGAGATGAATCCACGGCGTATCTTCGGCGAAGACGTGGAGGAACTCCGCGGCCGTAATCGCTCCGCCCCAGCGCCCGCCGGTGTTTTTAATGTCGCCAATCTCGGACTTGATCATCTCCACATACTCGTCGCCGAGCGGCAGCCGCCAGAACTTTTCGCCCGAAACCGCGAGCGCCGCTTCGAACTGGGCGTAGGCGGCTTCATTGTTGGCGAATGCGCCAGCGTTCACCATGCCCAGGGCCACCACGCATGCGCCGGTGAGCGTGGCCGCGTCGATCAGGTGAGTCGCGCCCAGTTGCTTCGCGTACGCCAGACCGTCGGCCAGCACCAGCCGGCCTTCGGCATCGGTATTGATAATCTCGATGGTCTTGCCGGACATTGCGGTCTGCACGTCGCCGGGTTTTTGCGCCGTGCCCGAAGGCATGTTTTCCGCCGCGCACACGATGCCGATCACGCGCACCTTGGGCTTGAGCAGCGCAATAGCGCGCATGGCGCCGATCATCGCCGCGCCGCCCGCCATGTCGTACTTCATCTTTTCCATATTGTCGGCGGGCTTAATGGAAATTCCGCCGGTGTCGAAGGTGATGCCTTTGCCCACCAGGCCGGCGATGGGCCCATCCGTCACGCCTTTCGGCTCGTAACGCAACACGATGAGCGCGGGCGGCTCGGCCGAGCCCTGGGAGACGCTCCAGAACGCGCCCATCTTGAGCTCGTGCAGCATCCCGGTGGAGTGCACCTCACACTTGAGGCCCACTTCCTTCGCCATCTCCGCGGCGCGCTTGCCCAGCACCGTGGGGGTGAGCTTGTTTCCCGGTTCGTTGACCAGCGAGCGAGCGAAGTTCTGGCTTTCGCCCACGATTGTTCCCTCAGCGACGGCGGCTTCGAGGGCGGCTCGATCCGCATCGGCGGGCGCGGCCACGGTAAAGGACTGGATGCTCTGGTCCTTACGGTCGCTGCGATAAGTGTCCGGGTCGAAGTCGCCCACAAACGCGCCCTCCACGGCCGCGCGAGGCCCTGCGGGGCCTGCCGCCGGCAGAGCCTCGGAGGTGGGAATGGCCAGAACCAGCTCACGGATGCCGCGCGGTTTGGCGAAACGCACCGTGGTTCCGGCGGCATTGCGCACGCTGTGGACAGTGGCTTTGGCCTGCTTGCCCAGGCCCAAGATCAGCAGCCGCTTGGCGGCCAGGCCGGCAGGCGCGTGCAGCAGCAGCGTCTCGTTGACGCCGGCCTTGAATTCGCCGCTGTCGAGCACCGTCGCAGCGGCAGCCTTCACCGCGTCGTCGTCTATCAACAACACCGGCGCGGGCTTGGTGTCCGCGCCCTTGGCGGTTTGCGTGTCAACTGCCGGCACGGCCAGCAGTTCGGTCTCGATTTGGGATAGGGGAGCAAAGGAAATCTGAGTCTGCATGGTCCCTATTCTGGCATTCCGGCGGTGGGGTGTGGCAAATTGAGGCGGACGCCAGGGTTTGCCGCTATCCTGAACCTGAAGTTTCGTCCCCGCATGACTTTCGCGCACACCATCGGCCTCACGCGATACGTCTTTGCCGATCTGCGCGAATTGCTTGCCAAGGGAACGCCGTTGCGCAGCGGCGATGTGCTGGCCGGCGTCGCCGCCGCTTCCGCCGAGGAACGCGTGGCGGCACAGTTCGCCCTGGCCGACTTGCCGCTCGAACATTTCCTGAACGAAACGGTCGTTCCCTACGAGGACGATGAGGTCACGCGCCTCATCGCCGACACGCACGACGCTGAAGCCTTTGCGCCCATCGGCTCGCTCACCGTGGGCGAACTGCGCAACTGGCTGCTCTCCGACGACGCCACCCCCGAGCGGCTGGCGGCGCTGGCCCCCGGCCTCACGCCGGAGATGGTCGCGGCAGTGAGCAAGCTCATGCGCGTGCAGGATCTAATTGCCGCCGCGCGGAAGATTCGCGTGGTCACGCGCTTCCGCACTACTGTCGGCCTTCCTGGCCGCTTGAGCACGCGCCTGCAGCCGAATCATCCCACCGACTCGCCCCTTGGCATCGCCGCTTCCATTCTCGACGGCCTAATGCTCGACTCGGGCGACGCGGTTGTCGGCGTAAATCTCGCCGGTGACAGGGTGGAGACGACCACACGCCTCCTGCACATGATGGACGCGCTGCGCCGGCGGTTCGCGATTCCCATGCAGAGCTGCGTGTTGGCCCACCTCACCACGCAAATGGCCGCGCTCGCGGGTGGCGCGCCGGTGGACCTGCTCTTTCAATCTATCGCCGGAACCGAAGCCGCCAATCGCAGCTTTGGCGTGAATCTCGCGCTCCTGGCTGAAGCGCACCAGGCCGGCCGGGCCCTGCGCCGGGGCGATGTTTGCGCAGATGGGCGAACCGGGGCTAACATCATGTACTTTGAGACCGGCCAAGGTTCGGCGCTTTCGGCCAACGCCCACCACGGCGCCGGTGGTCTCGCGGTTGACCAGCAAACGCTGGAGGCTCGCGCCTACGGCGTGGCGCGGCGCTTCGACCCCATGCTGGTCAACACTGTGGTGGGCTTCATCGGACCGGAGTATTTGTATGACGGGAAGCAAATCGTCCGCGCCGGTCTCGAAGATCACTTTTGCGGCAAGCTCCTCGGGCTGCCCATGGGCTGCGACGTCTGCTACACCAACCACGCTGAGGCCGATCAGGACGACATGGACACGCTGCTCACACTGCTCGGCGTGGCGGGCGTGAATTACATCATGGGCGTGCCCGGCGCCGACGACATTATGCTCAACTACCAAAGCACCAGTTTTCACGATGCGCTCTACCTGCGCCGCGTGCTGGACGTCAAGCCCGCGCCGGAGTTCGAGGCGTGGAGGTCGGGCGAGAGCTTTGCGCGGCTTATGGCCGAAGCGCGCCATCCGGAAAGGCTGTTGACGGCATGAGCGAGCTGACGCGCTCCACGCAGGGCCTGGCCGCGGAGCTTCGTGCGCTCACGCCGGCGCGCGTAGCCCTGGGCCGCACCGGCGTAAGCCTCGAAACCCGTGACTTGCTCGACTTTCAGCGCGCCCATGCGCAAGCGCGGGACGCGGTTCTCGCGGGACTGGATGGCGCGGCGCTGGCGGCGGCTCTCGAAAAAATCACCGGCGGCTCGGCGCTGCGCTTGCATTCGGCCGCCGCGGATCGAGCCGTGTATTTGCAGCGGCCTGACCTCGGGCGCGTGTTGGACGCGGCGAGCCGCGCCACGCTCGCGCAATCGAAACGCGCGGCGGCATCCGATCTGGCGCTGGTGGTGGCCGATGGGCTTTCCGCGCTGGCGGTGGAGCGGCACTCCGCGGCGCTCGTGACCGAGTTGTTGCCGCGGCTCGAAAGCTGGCGCCTCGCGCCGGTCACGGTGGTCGAACAAGGCCGGGTGGCGATTGGGGACGAAATTGGCGCGGCTCTGTGCGCGCAAATTGCGGCGGTGCTCATCGGCGAGCGGCCGGGCCTAAGCTCGCCCGATTCCTTGGGCGTCTATGTAACTTGGGCCCCGAAGCGGGGCCGCACCGACGCGGAGCGCAACTGCATCTCGAACATCCGCGCCGCGGGCCTAAGCTACTCCCAGGCAGCCGCGCAGCTCGAGTTGATCCTGACCGCAGCGCGCCGCTGGCAGCTGACGGGCGTGGCGCTGCAGAAGCCCGGCCGTTTGACGGAGGAAGCAAAACTATGATGCGGTGGGTGGGCCGGTGGTTTTTCCGGCTGTTTCTAGCGCTGGCGGTGGTCACGCTGGCGGCCTACGCCGTCGATTGGGCCGTTTACGCACTGCGCGGTTGGCCCAAGTCGGTGGTGGCCGTTAACCGGTTCATGGGGATTCCGCTCAAGGGCAATAAGGAAGAGTACGACTACCTGAACACGGTGCAGACGCCGTGCGCGGTGGCGTTGTTTCCCCATGGCGGCCTGGATCCGTGCTGGCATCTGCGGCGCAATCCCAACGAATGGGAAAATCTCTGACATCTTTCCCCAGGAACCCAAGCCAATAGAGCATCGGCCCCGTCGCTTTCTTGGAGTGGAACAGCAAATCACACTCCACCGTGACGAGGGTCACGCTCGGAAACGCGCCTTCGGAGCATCCTAATGGCTCCGGCATAGGTCCGAGACGATATGTATAGCCGCACCCAAAACGAAAACGGCAGTTACAACACTCGTTGCCTCGACTGTTTCATGACCATCGCCTCTTGCGTCGCGTGCGAAAAGGACCTGGATTTTCTGGAATCCCGGCACATCTGCCCGGAAAAGGCGTTAGCCGCGCTGCTGGAAATCGAAAAAGCGACGACGCTGGCCGAGCGCAACTGAGTCGAACCTAACCGTTACCATCCGCTGCCTACTTCCTTCCGCGTCCGCGCCGGGCGCCCGCCTTCTACTCGAGGCGCGAGTACGCGCTCGCCGGAACGTCGGCCAACGGCAATCCCGGACCCTCCCACATCAAACGCGGCGCCCCGTCGCTCATGGTGTTCAACCCTTCGATGTGAATCGTGTGCAGCCCGGCGCGCAATCCAATCGACCCCGTATCGAAGCGCAGCGCATTGCCGGGTGACCCGCACACCTGCGCAAACGGCGGACCGGTTTGGGCCAGTTGCCTGCCGTCGATGGTCAGGCGTGCGCCGTCGCGATCGATTAGGTCAAAGGTATAGCCTCCGTCAACGGGAACGTCGAGGTACCCGTCCCAGGCCGTCGCGTACCGTGCAAAGCCTACGGCGCTGGCGTGTAAATTGGGCGACGCGCCCGTCAACACCGGTTGCAGCGCGGCTAGATCGGGCAGCTCCGGCCAGGCGCCGGCGAAGATTTTCCACGCCAGACCGGGTGCTGTGGGTCCGGAGGCACGCACCGCGTCATCCCAGTGCGCCACCACCACCACCCCCTCTTCGGCCCAATCCTGATAGCCGGCTTTGTCGGTCGCATGCAGCAACACGCGAAAGCGTCCGGCGCCGTTCCGGCCATCGAGCTCCGTACCCATTGCGTCGGGAAAGCGGTGCCGCACCCGCCGGCCATGAGCCTCGGTTCCATCGCCAAAAAGCCAGGTGTAATGGGTTCCTGGCGAGGCCTGCGCGATGAACCTGACCTTCTCCCTCGGCGTAAGAACCTTGGGAGCCACGGTGAAAGTCGCCACCAGCGGCGGCGCGGGCGCAAAGGCTGGCGGCGGCGCGCCAGCGGAGACCGCAAGCGGAACCTGGGCTACGGCGGTCACGCGCGTCTGCCCGTACTTTACGTTATCGAAGGTCACATCGCTCACATCGCCGGTGATGGTGGACTCGACGAGCGGCGGCTGCCCCAGCGCCCAGATGTTCCGAAACGTGATGCCGTGCAGGCTCGGCTGCTCCTGTTCGATTTGCGCCAGCGAATACCAGTTGTCGAGAAAGAGATTCTCGAAGAGCATGCCGGAGTGGTCGCCCTTGGCGCCCTTGGCGCCCCAAAACCCGAGCAAGCCGAACGTCTGGCCGCAGGCGCCGATACCGGAATGGAGAACGTCGGAGTTGCGCAGGGTGAAGCTGCTGGAGTTAAAGATTTTTTCCGGCCATCCCATGCGGACGATGTTGGAGATGCTTGTCGACAGCTCGCTGTCTTCCACCACAATATTGTCCACATCCTTGCCCTGCCGCAGCATGTCGGCCTCCGTGTACCCGTCCCAGTTGCCCTCCATCGCGAAATCGTCGTCGGAGGCGCGAAAAAAGGCGTTCCGCACCACCGTGTCACCGCCGCCCAGCCAGTCCATGCCGTCCTGGTTGGCGTTGCCGGGATTGCCGCCCACCACGCGGAGGTCGTTGTAGCGGAAGCCGAATGAATCCTTCATTTGAATTGACCAGGTGCGCGAGCGAAGGATGCAGGTGAGGCCGTCAATCTCCACGTTGCGCGCCTGGAAGGCTACGATGCAGTGCCAGTCGGGCTTCTGCATCCAGCCGACGTCGGCCGCCGGATCCTGCGGGCCTTGGTAGACGATGGTTCCCCGGCCCAGCACTTTCACATTTTCCACATTCCAAAGGTTCAAGCTGCCGAAGATGTAGCTGCCCGGTTCGAGATAGATGGTGTCGCCGCTCTTGGGATTGAGGCTCTGGCGATGCACTCCGGCGGGCACAATGGTGACGTTGGTTCCCGCGGGTGGCAGCGAGGGGGGCGCGCCAGCGAAAACAAACAGCATCCGCGCGTGATTCAAAAAGTCGCCAGGCCGCGAAATAGAAAGCTTGACCGGACCCGGAAGCCGGAAGCTGATAGTCTGCCGGTCACCGTTCGGGTGCGTGGCGCGCAAGCCCAGCCGCCACGGCTCGATGTCCACGCCGCGATCCCAGAAGCCCGGAATCGCCGCGGTAATCGTAATCTCCGCTGGGCCAGTGATGCCGAAGTTGACGTAGTCGTAGTTCGAGGCGGCGTAAGCCACATCCACGCGCAGCCCGTTTACCTCTACAGCAAAGTCGCTGGTACGCATCTCCGGCGGGACCGGCGGGGCGAGCACCCGCGTGGCGGCAGGGGCGGCGGTGGAAAGTGCGAAGACAGCAAAAAGGAGCGAACGAAAACCCGGCAGCAAGCCAAATCCCGGCAAGAAAAGTTACGAAGTTACTGTAGCACCCGTGATGCCCTGGGGCGGCTGAGGCTTGGCAATCGCCCGGTTCCCGTGAAGAATTCGCGACACTCCTGCCCCGACGGCAATCCCCGCCAAGGCAAAGATCATGGGAAAACATTCGATCGTATAGCGGGTTTCGGGGGCGACTACGCTCAACAGCAGGACGCTGCGCAGCAGCATGTACGCCACCAGCGCCTGCCAGAAGCGCGGCCGCAGCCACAGCCCGGCCACCACTAGCACGAGATACAGCGCGTTGAGGCCGCCATATGCCCAACTGAACTCTGTATCCAGGTGGTGCCGTGCGTAGGCCCACCAGTCGAGATCGATGTCGAGGTTTTCGACGCGCGGCCGCAGCCACATGTCCGCGAGCCGGCCCAAAGGCAGCCAAAGATAGTGGCGCCAGGGGTGGGCGGCGATGCGTTCGCGGGCAAGCTGTGCAAAAGCCGCGTCCATCGCCGGCGTGAGCTGGTTGCCGTTGTCGTCGTATTCGGCGGCCAACGCGGCGATTTCTGCGCGCTGGGCCGGCGAGTCGAAGGCCCGGTTGGGCAGGTCCGCAACCTCGAACTTGCCGTCCGGCACATTCCAGTAAATCTGGTAAGTCGAGATGAAATCCAGACTCCAGGTATTGACCCAAAGTTGCCAGCCAGGGTAGGTTTCCTCGCCGGGGTCGGTGGCCGAGCGCGGCGCCAGCGGCTGAAAGACATGAAAAACGCGCCAGTTGCGCCAGGTCCAGGCGACAAACGGCGCCAGCGCCAGCACCACGCACACCACCGCCATCCGGGTCACGCCGGAGCCGGGCGCTCCAACCCGTCCGCAGCCTACTGCTGAAAAGGCAGAGAGCCGCGGCGCCGTTACCGGAGTCAAGCCGCTCTTTTTCGCGATTCCGCCGTCGGCTTCCGTAGCGTATGGCAATCCTTGTCCGGAGCTCGAATGCGGCAGCCCGAGGACCATTGCCGGCGCCAGGGCCACGGCGGCCAAGGCGCCGTCCGGCCGCAACAGCGCCGCACCGGCAACGGCAAACGTGAACCACAACGCACTCGTCCATCCCGGATGATCGTGAAAGCGCGCCATTGCCCACATGGCCAGCGCCAGGGTGAAAACCGATGCGGTCTCGGTCAGCACGGCGGGCGTAAATGAGGCTGTGAACGGGCAAAGCGCCGCCAGCCAGAGCGTCGCGAGCATCGCGCCCCGCTTGTACTCTGAGGGGGCAATGCGCCGCGCAAACTCCGCCGCCAGCAGGCACGCGGCCAGGTCGAGCACAATCTGCACGTAGCCCACGGCAAAGTAGTTGTCGATGCCGAAGAACCGAAAGCAGGCGGTCAGAAAAAGCGGATAACCAGGCAGGCGGATCAGCGTAGGAATCAGCACCCCTTCGGCGCCCGCCAGAGCGTAGCGGCCGTGCAGCAGCAGGTTCTTCGCCAGCCCCGCGTAGACCGCCGTGTCGCCGTTGGCCTCGAAGAGCGCTTTCAGCATCCAAAACCGCAGCCCCGCTCCCGCAGCCAGCGGAAGCCCGATCGGCAACGCGAGGCGGGCTGTCCGGCCTGCCCTGACAAACAGGCGGCGCAAGGACGCGAATTGACTCTCCTCGACGGCTTCCATACGATCTCTATATAGCGTAGACCGTTTCCGTGTTCCTACGGCATTGTCAGTAACCTCATTGCCGTGTTTTGACCCCTTTGGGGCCACTGCTCCTGGTGATCGCGTCGAGAGCACCCGGTTCCGGATCGCATCTGCCGGAAGGCGTCATAGCCGAAGCGGAGACGACACTCTTCATGCCCGCGCGTCAGATTTTTTTCGACCCGCAACGCAAGCGCTGGAAACGGCTTCGCCGCGTCCTCGACGCTTTCGCGGCGCTCTCTACGCTGATCGTGGCCTCCTTCATTTTCAATGTTTTGCGCAACGAGCGCCTGCCCGAACTGCTGCTCCCCGTCCCGCGCCACAACTTCCGCGCCCTGCCCGATCACTCGGCCCCGCTGCGCTTTCTCAAATCGCAACGGGCGGCGCACCGCAAAACCAACCTAAGGCCTTCCGACGTCCCCCTTAACTCCGGCGAAGGTCTGCGCGCCGCTTATTACGTCCAGGACGATGCGGCCAGCTACTCCTCGCTCAAAGAGCACGTCCACCAGATCGACATGCTCTTTCCCCAGTGGTTGCACGTGGACTCGCCCAACGGAACCCTGATGGCGATGAGCAGCGACAATCTGCGCGAGTACCCGGTAGTTGAAGGCGTCACGGTGCACGACCCCGACAGCTTGAATAAAGTCAAGCGGGTAGTCCTTGCGCCGCCGGTAAATACGGAAATCTTTCCCCACCTCAATAACTTCAATCCGCACACGCAAAGCTGGGACACCGGGGTGGGCGATGTGCTTCAGGACCCCGACAAAAGCGCCGCCTTGCGCGGCCAGATCATGCGCTTCCTCACCGCTTTCCCGCTTTATCGCGGCCTTTCGCTCGATATCGAGAGCCTTGATGACGACGCCGACCCGGCGTATCTCGCATTCGTCAAAGCGCTTTACACGCAAATGCATCCGCGTAACCTGCGCCTCTATGTAAATGTCGCCGCCTCGATCAGTAACAGCGATCTGAAGACCATCGCCGCCAACTCCGACGGCGTTGTGCTGATGAACTACGACCAGCACGAAACCAACAGCGACCCCGGCCCGGTGGCGGCGCAGGACTGGTTCGTGGCCAACCTTCAGCGCGTGCTCAAAGTCGTGCCTAAGGAAAAGATCATTTGCGCGGTGGGCAACTACGGCTACGACTGGACGATGTCGATTCCCAATCCCAAAGACCGCCATCACCACAAGCCGAAAGTCCTTGATACCGAGGATCTTTCGGTTTCCGAGGCCTGGGAGGAAGCCTCTGACGCCGACGCCGATCTCGACCTCGCCGACAATATCCTCAACCCGCACTTCGAGTACATCGACGAAGATAATAACCAGCGCCACGTGGTCTGGTTTCTTGACGGCGTGACCGTGCTCAACGAGTTGCGCGCGGCCCGCGAACTCGGTTTGGAAACCTTTGCTCTCTGGCGGCTGGGCGAAGAAGACAATTCATTGTGGAATATCTGGGACCGGCCCATGGCCCCCAATGCGGTCAACGAGCTGGGCAGCGTCCAGCCGGGCCATGACGTGGACACCGAGGGCGCAGGCGATATTCTTCGTGTCACCGGCCTGCCCCAGCCCGGCAAGCGCACGGTCACCGTCGACACCGACGAGCCCGACCCCCGCAAACGGCTCATCGTCGACGAGCACATGGACGTGTATCCGCGCACCTACACCATCCAGCAGTACGGCTACCATCCTAACGAGGTTGCGCTCACCTTCGACGATAGCCCCGATCCGCAATGGACGCCGAAGATCCTCGACACCCTCAAGCGTAAGCATGTCAAGGGAACCTTCATGGTCATCGGAGACGAGGCCGCCGAAAATGTGGGCCTGCTGCGGCGCATCGTGCGCGAAGGCAACGAAATCGGCAACCACACCTACACGCATCCTGACATTAGCGAAATCCCGACTCGCGAGCTCGACCTCCAAGTCAAGCTTACCGAGCGCCTTTTCGAGTGCAAGCTCGGCATCCAGCCGCTCTATTTCCGGCCCCCGTACGACATCGACGAGGAACCCGACACCGACGACGAGGCCGCGCCCGTGGTGCTGGTTCAACGCCAGGGCCTCACGATCATTGGCAATAAGATTGACACCGACGACTGGAACGAGCACCCCCGCAAAAGTCCCCAGGAAATAACCCAGTCCGTGCTCACCCAGTTGCAGACCATGAAGACCAAGCCCCAGTTCCAAGGCTCCATCATTCTCATGCACGACGGCGGCGGCGACCGCTCGGCCACGGTGGCCGCGCTGCCCGTCTTGATTGACGCACTGCGCGCCCACGGCTACGCCATCGTTCCCGTTTCCGCGCTGATGGGCAAGACCACCGCCGAAGTCATGCCGCCGCTCGGTTTCTGGGCTCGCATGCGCGCCATTCCCGACTCCATCGCCTTCTCCGCTGTCGACATCATCGGGAACTTCATCGTGATGGTCTTCTTCCTGGGCGACATTCTCATGAGCGCGCGGCTCATCGTCGTGGGTCTGTTCGCGATTGTCGATCGCCTGCGACGGCCGCGTCGCCCGGCCTGGTCCGGCTACAACCCTCGCGTCGCCGTGCTCATTCCCGCGTACAACGAAGAAGCGCTCATCGTGCGCACCATCCGCTCGGTGCTCAATTCCGACTATCGAAACCTTCACGTCGTCGTCATCGATGACGGCTCGACCGACCGCACCGCCGAACTGGCCGCCGCGGCTTACGCCCACGAGATCGCCGCCGGCCGCGTGCAAGTGCTCACCAAGCATAACGAGGGCAAAGCTGCGGCGCTTGACTACGCCCTCGACCGCATCCGCGACGAGATTTATGTAGGCATCGACGCCGACACCGTGGTCGCCGCCGACGCCATCTCCAAGCTCATTCCCCACTTCGCGGACCCAGCCATCGGAGCCATGGCCGGCAACGCCAAAGTGGGCAACCGCATCAACCTGTGGACGCGCTGGCAGGCCCTAGAATACGTCACCAGCCAGAACTTCGAGCGCCGCGCCCTGGACCTTTTCCACGTGGTCACCGTGGTTCCCGGAGCCATCGGAGCCTGGCGCACGGCGCCCGTCAAGGCCGCCGGCGGCTACCCCCTCAACACTGTCGCCGAAGATGCTGACCTCACCATGGAGCTGCTCGAGCAGGGTCTCAAGGTCGATTACGAAGACCGCGCCCTGGCCTTCACTGAAGCTCCGGTGGATGTGCGGGGCCTCATGCGCCAGCGCTTCCGCTGGTCCTTCGGCACCCTCCAGTCGGTATGGAAGCACCGCGCCGCCTTTATCCGCAACCGGGCCATGGGTCTGTTCGCGCTGCCCAACATCCTCATCTTCCAGATGCTCCTGCCGCTGGTTTCCCCGTTCATCGACCTCATGTTCCTGGCCGGCGTCGGAAACTACTTCCTGGACCGCTACTACCACCCCGAAGCGGCTTCGCCGGCCAGCTTCGAAAAGCTAGTCGCCTACTTCGTCACCTTCCTGCTCATCGACTTCGTCACTTCTTCGGTAGCCTTCAGCCTGGAACGCCATCATCCGGCCAACAAGGGCGACGGCTGGCTGCTTTTTCACGTCTGGCTGCAGCGCTTTGCCTACCGACAGGTCTTCTCGCTGGTGCTCTTCAAGACGCTCAAGCGCGCCATCGACGGCAAGCCCTTCAACTGGGATAAGCTCCAACGCACCGCTAAGATGAGCAAGTGCACCGAAGCGCTGGTCGAATCCGCGCGCTGACCCACGCCGCGTTCCGCTCGTCCGCCCAACCCTCGTATTATGAGTGAGGAACGGTAACCACCGCAGGGAGCAGTGTGTTGGCCTACGACGATTTGCGCGACTGGATCAAAGCCCTCGAAAAACACGGTGAGCTGCGCCGCATCCGCGAAGAGGTCTCGCCCGAGCTTGAAATCACCGAGATCACCGACCGCGTCTCCAAAATCGGCGCGCCGACCGGCGCCAAAGCCGGGCTGTCTGCGGCCGGCGAATACCCGCCTGGCGGCCCCGCACTGCTTTTTGAAAATGTAAAAGGCCATCCGGGCTACAAGGTCTTCATCAATCAGTTCGGCAGCGAGCGCCGCATGGCCCTCGCCCTCGGCGTCGACCGCGTCGACGAGATTGCCGAGCGCATGCAGGGGCTGTTGAACCTCAAAGCGCCGGCCGGCCTGGTCGACAAGCTCAAGATGCTGCCCCAACTCGGCGCCCTCGCCGGCGCTTTTCCCAAGACCGTCAGCGGCAAAGAAGCCCTCTGCAAAGAAGTCATCCTGCGCCAGAACTTCGACCTCAACGCCTTTCCCATTCTCAAGTGCTGGCCGCACGACGGAGGCCGCTTCATCACCCTGCCCTGCGTTCACACCCGCGATCCCCGCACCGGCAAGCGCAACATCGGCATGTACCGCATGCAGGTCTACGACGGCCAAACCACCGGCATGCACTGGCAGCGGCAAAAAGTCGCCGCCGAGCATTACCGCGAAGCCCTGCGCAACGCCGCCGCGGCCAGCGCCGAGTTCGACCAGGCCCTCAGGCCTGCCGCCGCGCGGGTGGCCGTTATGGCGGAGTCGGCCGGCGGCGCGGTCGCTCTCCCTGGAGGCTCCGTCGGAGGGCTGCCGCAGGCGACCCTCGGCGAGCTCAAGGGCTCTCGCTTCGAGGTTGCGGTTTCCATCGGCACGGATCCCGCCACCACCTTCGCGGCCATCGTGCCCGCGCCGCCTGAGCTGGAGGAGTTCCTCATCGCCGGTTTCCTGCGCGGCAAGCCGGTCGAGATCGTGAAATGCGAGACCGTCGATCTTGAAGTCCCCGCCCACGCCGAAATGGTTCTCGAGGGCTACGTCGAGCTGGACGAGTTGCGCCCGGAGGGCCCCTTCGGCGATCACACCGGCTTCTATACCCTCACCGACGATTACCCCGTCTTTCATCTCACCTGCATCACCCATCGCCGCGACCCCATCTACGCCGCCACCATCGTGGGCAAGCCGCCCATGGAGGACGCCTGGATGGGCAAAGCCGTCGAGCGCATCTTCTTGTCAGCGATGAAGATGGCCATCCCCGAGCTGGTCGACGTGCATCTTCCCGTTGAAGCCGTCTTCCACAACCTGATGATCGTTTCCATTCGTAAGAGCTACCCCGGCCAAGCGCGCAAGGTGATGAACGCCATCTGGTCGCTGGGCCAGGCCATGTTCACCAAGTGCATCATCGTCGTGGACGAGGATTGCGACGTGCAGGACGTGCCTGAAGTCGTTCTCCGCGTGGCCAATAACATCGATCCGGAACGCGATATCCAATTCACCCTCGGCCCCATCGACTCCCTCGACCACGCCTCGCGGCTGCCCAACTTCGGCTCCAAGATGGGCATCGACGCCACCCGCAAATGGGCCGCCGAGGGCTTCGCGCGCCCTTGGCCGACCATGATCGAAATGGACCGCGCCATCAAGGGCAAGGTGGACGCCATGTGGGCGCGTCTGGGCCTGTAGTCCGTGTGCGCGACTCGGGCACCCATTGCGCCGCCCGACGCCCAGGATCGATAATGACTCGGGAACCGTTCATATTGCCGCAACAAAACCGTGAAAATGCGGTTTAACTAAGTGCAAGCCGGCCGACGAGAACAAACAGAGGCCGGAGGGTGCTGAAGACCGGACGCGAATCCGGGTCCCCGCTTCTGAATCGAATGAACGGGGCGGCACGAGGAGGTTCATATGCGGAGTTCCCGCTCGG
>JASHTU010000316.1 GCA_030040395.1 Acidobacteriaceae bacterium | reverse complement strand
GAACGAGGAGAATTTCCGCTATTCCGACGCCACTTGCACGGCGTTGCAGCTGGCCAATTTCTGGCAGGATGTGGGCGTGGATTTCGCCAAAGGCCGCGTATACCTGCCCCAGGCCGACATGCGGCGTTTAGGCGTGAGCGACGCGACGATTGCGCAGGGGGCCGCCACGCCGGAGTTCCGCGCCTTGCTCAAATACGAAGTGGATTATGCGCGGTCTCTCTTTGAGGAGGGCCTGCCATTGATCGGCCGCGTCCGCCGCTCGCTGGCCATCGACCTCGATCTGTTCAGCCGCGGCGGCCTCGAGATTCTGCGCGCCATCGAGCGGCGGGACTTCGACGTGCTCAGCGGGCGGCCGGCCATCGCGAAGCGCACCAAGCTGGCGCTTGCGCTGCGCGCCGTCGCCGGCAAAGCGCTGCCCTTCCTGCGCCTCCGCCGTTAGAGCGTTTTCGATTCAAATCTTGTCATAGTGGCATCGCGCGAGGCAGCGTTTCCTTAAGGAAAACGCCACACAGCGTCCCGGTTTTTTTCAAGAGCAGAATCGAAAACGCTGCAGCCCCATCGCGCGATAAAATCGCATTGAGCCTCGCGCATCTGTTCGGCCGAATCGGCCTCAGGATGAAGCCTTCGCAGCAGGTTTTCGAAAGCAGAACTGCAACAAATGCCGGAAACCACGAACCCTGGCGAGTCGATTCAGGCGAACAGCGCCTACGCCACAGAGAAGCCGAAATTGACGCAAGCCAAACCATCGGGCGAGTCGAGTCTTGCCGACGCCTACGCGGCGTGCCGCGCCATCGCGAAACGCGAAGCCAAGAACTTTTATTACGCCTTCGTGGCCCTGCCGCTGGAGCGCCGCAACGCCATCTGCGCCATCTATGCCTTTATGCGCCAAGCCGACGACCTGGCCGACGACGAAACGCTTTCGCGCGTGGAACGCCGCCGGCGCCTGGACGCGTGGCTGGGCCAGTGGCGCAGCGCGCGCCAGAACGGAGACTGCTCGAGCCCGGTTTTCCTGGCGGTGCGCGACGCCACTACGCGATTCGCGATCCCGCTCCACTTGCTCGAGGAACTGGCAGCGGGCGTCGCCATGGATTTGGACCATGCGCCCCCGGGCGCGGCCGACACGTACGCCACGTTCGCCGATCTTTACCGGTACTGCTATCTGGTGGCGTCAGTGGTGGGCCTGGTGACGATTCGCATTTTCGGCTACTCCGATCCGCGCGCCGAAAAGCTGGCCGAGGAAACCGGGGTCGCCTTCCAGCTCACCAATATCTTGCGCGATGTGGCCGAAGACGGCGCCCGCAACCGTGTTTACTTGCCTCTCGAGGATCTTGCGGCGCACGGAATCGCACTGGACGCGCTGCTTGATCGCGCAGCGGCCAAGCCGCCCACGCCCGATGAGCGGGCTCTGCTTAAGGAAATCGCCTCACGGGCGGAGAACTACTACCGTTCCGCGCAAGCGTTGATACCGCTCATCGACCGCGAAAGCCGGCCCGCGCTTTGGGTGCTGGTGACTATCTATCATGCGCTGCTCAAACGCATCCGGCGCGCGAATTACGATGTGTTTTCGCGCCGCGCCGCTGTGCCCCTGGCGCAAAAGCTGGCTATTCTGGCGGTGGGGTTGGCGCGCACTGCATGGGCGCGGGTTTCGGCGCGCCGCGCCGCACGAGGCCCCGGCGTCCGAGGATTGCCCCGTTGAGTAAATTGCCCAAAACGCCGGAGAAGACCGTCACCGTTGTCGGCGGAGGCGTGGCCGGAATGAGCGCGGCTTGCGCACTGGCCGAGGCCGGTTTGCGTGTGCGGCTCGTCGAGCGCCGCGGTTATCTCGGCGGCCGGGCCAGTTCATACTTACATCCCGGCGTCGAAGAAGTGATGGACAACTGCCAGCATGTGCTCTTTGGTTGCTGCACCAATCTCATCGGCTTCTATCGCCGCATCGGGGTTCTGGACCGTATCTACTGGAGCAGCGCCATGACAATGATTGAGCCGGGCGGACGGCGGCGCTCCACGCTCGGGCCCTCTGGATTTGGTCCATTCACGCTGCCGGCGCCGCTCCACGCCCTGCCCAGGCTGCTGGCCGCCAAGGCCTTCACTCTTGCCGACAAATTGTCTCTCGCTCGCGCTTTTCGCGCCCTGATGCGGCCCATCCCGGAGGCTTCGACGGAGCCGCTAAGCGAATGGTTGCAGCGCAACGGCCAGACGCGAGGGGCAATCGAGCGCTTCTGGCGTCTGGTGATCGCCAGCGCGCTCAATGCCGAACTCGACTGCATCGCCGTGCCCTACGCGGCCAAGGTGGTCCGCGAACTGTTCATGAATTCGGCCCGGGCGGGAAGGATGGGGATGAGCACTGTGCCCCTGAGTGAGCTTTATGCGGGCGCAGAGCAGTTTCTCAAGCAGCACGGATCGGAGATCCTCTTCAATGCGAACGTCGAATCGGCGGAGTGGGACGAGGAGACCTCGCAGTGGACGCTCACCATGCGCGGCGGCGAGGCGGTCTCCGATTTTCTCGTCCTGGCGCTGCCCTTTGAGGCTGCCGCGAAATTGCTGGCGAAGATGCCGCCGGCGGCCGGCGCTGACGCGCTTCTGCGCAAGATGGAGCGACACGAGCACTGGCCCATTTGCAGCGTGCATCTCTGGTTCGACCGCGAGATCACCGAGCTCGACCACGCTCTGCTGCTCGACCGCGAGATTCATTGGCTGTTCAACAAGAGCCGTCTGCAACCCTGGCGCGACTGGCGCGGCAGTTATATCGAAGTTCTGGTCAGCGCGTCGCGGAGCTTCGCGGCGCTCACTCGCGAGCAGGCGATTGCGCAGGCGATCGCGGAACTATCCGAGTTTTTCCCGGTTGTCACCTCAGCAAAGCTCGAAAAGTCCGCGCTGGTGAAAGAGGTCCACGCTACCTTCGGCGTTCCTCCGGGCGTGGATGCATTCCGGCCGCCGTCCAAGTCGCCGTGGCCGAACTGCGTTCTGGCCGGCGATTGGATCGCCACCGGTTGGCCCTCCACGATGGAAAGCGCGGCGCGGTCGGGCCATCTGGCTGTAGAGGCCATCTGCGCGAGCCTCGGCGCGCCGCGAAATATCCTCAATCCCGATCTGAGGCCCGAAGGCTTCATGCGCTTGATCCGCTAACTCGCCGTCAGGCTTGCGGGGCCTGTTAACTTGGCGGACCGCCGGCTGTGAGGAGTAACTTGCACTCTTCGATCTGTTGCGAATGGCGAAGCGGATGCATGGCGATCATGAGCAGGTTCTCATAGCAGTTGACGGCGCCCACCAGCGGGTGCGACGTGAGTTGGCGTCGCAAGTCACCGTCGTAAGTTTCCACAAATCGCCTTGTGCGTTCGTGAGTAGTGAGGAAATGCCGAAGCGCCGCATCGAGCGTGGAATGGCGCCCGGCGGGTTTGGCGATTTCTGGGGCGGGCGCGCTCCGGGTGCGGTCGAGACCCCGAGATAAAATCGCATTTTCCCGCTTTTCGTTGACCATCGCCGCTTCCACGGGCTGAGCCGTCAGGGTTTGGGTAAACATGCCATCCTCGGAGATGGCCAGGTGTTCCAGGCACTGTACGATCGACCATTTGCCCGGGGCCGGCGCACGCGCGGCCACATCTTCGGTGACTCCGTTGACCGCATCCAGAACGGCTCTGCCGCCATCGTCCAGCAGTTTCAGGAGCGCCGTCTTTTCTTTTGCGTCCATGCGAATCCGATCCTATTCTCTCTCGCGGCGCCGGCTCAATGCGCCAACAGATACACCCCCACACCCACCAGCACCGCGGCCGTCCAGCGCCGCCGGTCTACATTCTCGTTCAGAAACGCCTTTCCGGCGATGGCGTTGGTGACCAGCGTCAGCGAAGCGGAGGCCGGAGCCACGAGGCTCAGGTCCAGGTGATTCAAGGCAAACAACAGGGCAAAAAAGGCAAGGGCGAGAAAGAAAACGCCGGCGAAGAAAATCGGGCGTCGCAACACCGCGCCCGCAGCTCCCGCGATTCCTGCGCGGGCCCGGAGTGCATCGAGGTCGCCGATCGACTTCATGGCCGCGGCGATCAACACTTCGCCGGTAGT
>JASHTU010000315.1 GCA_030040395.1 Acidobacteriaceae bacterium | reverse complement strand
AGCAGAGCGCCGTTGTGGAAGCTCCACTGGTTGCGTAGATAGGGCAGCCAGGCGATGATGTCACGTTTGGTGGTGCTTTGCTGCGGGGTCAGCGACGAGAGGCCTTCGTAGGGGGAATGATAGTCGTTGAAGAGCAAACCCGCGGTGAGAATGTCGGCGGGGGTTAGATTGGCTTGGAGCTTGACGAGGTTGCTGCCGCGCACCAACTGGTTGGTGTCGGCGTTGGCGGGCAGTTCGGCGATGTAGTTGTTATCGTACTCGGTCTCTAAACCGTCGTACCACCACGCGCGGCCCCGCTTGACCGGCCCGGAAAAAGTGAAGCGGGGCACGAACTTGTCGAAGCGGATGCCGTTCAGGTCGCGAAAGGAAGGGATGAAATTGGTGGCGTTAAAGCGGAACTTGTTATCGCCCATGCCGGTATAAAAGCCGATGACGCCGCCGGTGGCGCGGCCAAACTGGACTGGATAACGCGTGGACTCCTCGTCGATGGAGCGGACGGCGTCGGCGCTCACCCGGATATCGAGCGTGCCGTTGACCGGCGAGCGCACATCGAATCCGTCGATGATGTCCAAAGTCGACCAGGTCTCGGAGCCGGCGACATGGACCTGCTCCGAAGTATCCTGCACCACGCCGGGATAGAAAGGGAGCAGGAAGCGAATGTCGCGCGAGGTTGGATAGGGGATGTTGACGATCTCCGGCGTGTTCATGGTCATTTTGTCGGAGATCTGATCGGGATCGATGCCGGGCGTGGAGGCGGTGACGTTCACCTGCTCCTTGACCATCTGTTCATGGGCCAGGACGAGGCGCAGGCTCGCTTCATTGGCCGCGACGCCGCTCTCGTCAGCGGTGTAAAAGTTTGGCTTTTCGACGTGAACGCTATAAGGCTGGCTCTGTTGCAGCGTATAGCCGCAATGGCCGGCGTAGTCGGTCCACAGCGGCGCCGGGGCGAGACCCGGCTCAAAGACCGTGACTTGTGCGCCCTGAACGGCGACGCCGTTCTCGTCGACAATCGTGAATTCGACCCGCAGGGGAACAGGACGAGGCTGGGCGGCGGCGGGCGGCGGCGCGGAGACGGCCCGCCGTTGGGGATGAGCAGCTTGCAGCTGTGCGCCGGCGAAAAAAGAGGAGAAGAAACAGAGCAAGCTGGCCAGGACCCGCATTGCAGTTTCAGGACGCGGCATGACGACAGATCGGAATGTATGTTCCCGCCTCGGCGCCAGTATAGCTCCCACTGCTTCCGGAGGCTTTGATGGAGGCTGCGCCGAGCGCGCGCCCCGTTCTTCCGTTATCGGAGCACGCAGCGAATCGCCGGCCGGCGCCGGGCTGGTTAAGAGCCTTGCGGAATGCGGGAATAATACTGCTGCATCACTTTTCTGCCCCAGGGAACGAAGCACGGCGCGCGCATTACAGTCAGGTTGTGCGCAGCGAGTCTTGTAGATACGCGGCGACACGGCACGCCAAGCCTAAAAAATAGCCGGGGAGAAGACGTGAAACGCGCGGATGATCGTTATATCCATGGCGGCGATCTCCACCACAACGATGCCAGCGAGGCTCGCCAGGCTCCGCCACCTCGGAGTTGAAGACCGCGCGCCAGGAGTCAGCTCGATCGCAGCCATACCGGCCATGGCGAGAATAGGGATAAAGTATCGCCCTTGTACACCCGTTATTTTATTCTGTCCCACGTGCGCATACATGAGATACATGGCGACTAAGACCAACGCCGCACTGGCGAAGGCGAGCCCGAGACGCCAAAGCGCATTCCTGACAGAGCGCTTCACAGATCCGCGGATGCCGAGGCGCCAGACGATGACAAGAGCGGCAAGCGGTAAGAGATATGCAACGCGGGGTTGGAGCGGCGCCGTAAGCCATCCGAAATCGCCGACGGCCTGAAAATAGAAAAAAATCACCTTGTAGATTCCCAGGGTATTGATTAGAGCACGCAGAAGAGACATCGGGTGAAACAAAATGAGGTTCATCTGAACCGAGGGGTGTGCTCCGCTCAAGGGGGACGTCATCGCGGACTTTGCCAAGAGTAGCCAGCCCGCAGTAACTCCCAGGGCTACCGCAAGCAGGATGGCATGCGACCGAATCACTCTGCCGGCTTTACCATGCCGGAATATTCCCGGGACAACCGCCGCCAGGAGTATGGGAGCATATACGGGTTTCACCGAGCAGAACACCGCGGCAGCCGCGGCGGCCATCCCCAGCTCCCATGTTTTCCAGTTCCCGCGCGCGCCGGCGGCAAACGACAACGCGCTAAATAAGAGCGCCCAGCCGATCACAGCCGCATCGGGAGAAAGCGACGCGTACAAATACAGCGACATCGGCAAGGATCCGATGAGGATGATGAGTTCCTCCGCGACAGGCATAAAATTCACGGCAAGACCAACCAGCCCCAATGCCGCCAGGCAGTTGAACAAGCGCCCCAAGTAAAAAAGATAGAGCGGCCCTAATCCGATTGCGCGGCCAATGGCTATGCCGAGCGCCTGCGGCAAATAGGGAAGAGGAGAATAAAATGCCGATCCTGGAAACGCGACGAACCTTCTCGCCGCCCCATTCAGCGGGATCGACGCCAGCTTCAGCGTATTCGCAATCGGCGCCGGGGTCGCCGGATACAGTATGCCGTCCGGCGTGTACACGCTCGACCCCACCAACAGCGGGAGCGAATCCGGCAGGGCGCCGCCAGCGACTCCATTCTGAACTTCAGCGCGTAATCGAAACTCACTCAGCTGATACGCCCGGTAGAAATGTTGCACTTCGTCAGGCGCCTGGAACGGCGGAGTAAGAAACACCAATGGAATCGAGCCCATGGCGCCGAGGAGCAGCGCCAGAACCACGCGCCCGATTTTCCCCTCATTTAAGAACCGTGCGATGTCCGGCCGTCGTGCGACCCGATCATCAGCGCAGCGTGGCATGTTCCGTCCACTCCAATTCCTGACCATCACCTGATTCTCGCTTCCGTACTTCTTGCAGGAATCTGTGGATCGCCATGTTGGGAGTGGAAGCAATATCGCAAGCTAAGAAGGACAGGAGCAGTTGCACTCCAAGGATGATTGGAAGCGCGGCCAGCATCACCGTTCCCGTGGTGGCGGTGACGCCCGTTCGAATGCTTTCGGTCCAGTGGTATGCGCCGAAAGTTGTCCCAAAAAGAACGAAGCAGATCCCGGTGATCAACTCAATCGACGCGAGGGAGAAGTCCCGAAGAAAATAGTTGTATACGATGCGCTTGCACGTGTTCGTCAAATGCTTGTAGAGAAACTGGCACATGATGCGAGAAACCACGAGGTGACTGATCTCGTTGGCGTAAACAGCCTCCATCGGGACATCCACCACGGAGGCGCGCACTATTCCGAGCTGGTATAGCATGTCGGATTCGAAAAAATAGCCGGGACTTATCTCTTCGATGGGAAGTAATGCGAATGTCGAAGCGCTGATGGCGGTGTAGCCGTTGGTTGGATCGAACACTGCCCAATACCCAGAAGAAATCTTGGAAAAAAAGGACAAGATCGCATTCCCCAACAACCGAACTCTCGGCATCGAACGCAGTCCCGCGACTTTGAAGAAGCGATTGCCTTTTGCGTAATCGGCCCGCCCCTCCAAGATCGGCCGAATGAGGTACTTGATCCAGCAAGGGTCCATCTGTCCATCGCCGTCGAGCTTCACGATTACATCCGCCCCGAGCTGCAACGCGCAAGAGTAGCCATTCAATACGGCTCCGCCGACGCCCAAGTTCTTGTCGTTCTTCAGAACGATCACCCGGGGATCGAAACAATTTTCACGCACAAACCGACCGGACTCTTCAGGGCAGGCGTCATCGACCACGATGATCCGGTCAACCTCCGTCCCGATCTGCCTGATCACCGGCAGGATCTGCGAACGCACGCAATAACATGGAATAACGACTGCTACAGACTGTCCCATTCCGGAGCTTCCTTGACCGTCAAATCGGGCAGGTGGTTAAAATCGCCCCTGACCCTTGATCTCCTGGGCGGACCTAGGCATGCTCGACGCATCGTCTCGGCATGCTGTTCCAGCACGTGTATCCCTCCCTCACCAAGGTTGCGGAAATTGCGAATAATACCGCTGCATCACTTTTCGGCCCCAGGGAACAAAGCGCGCCGCGCGCATCACGCCCACTCTGTGGGCGACAAAGATGGCCGTGGTGGCGAGCACGCCGAGCCCGTATTTCACGCTGCGACGGAAGTTGATGGAGGACGCTTCCTCGAAATACTTCGTCGGACAGGAGATTTCGCCGATGCGAAAGCCGAACATGACCGCCTGCGCGATCATCTGGTTGTCAAAAACAAAATCGTCGGAATTCTCGAGCAGCGGCAAGGTGAGCAGCAATTGGCGCGAAAAGGCGCGAAAGCCGGTGTGGTACTCGGAGAGCTTGACGCCGAGAAACAGGTTTTGAAAGGCCGTGAGCAAGCGGTTGAAGACGTATTTGTAACGCGGCATTCCGCCCTTCAAGGCGCCGGCGCCGAGAATGCGCGAGCCCAGCACCATGTCGTAAACGCCGCTGGCCACCATGCCCGCCATGGCCGGAACCAGGGACGGCGTGTACTGGTAATCGGGATGGACCATGACGACGATGTCGGCGCCGGCGGCGAGAGCTTCGCGATAACAGGTCTGCTGGTTGCGCCCGTAGCCGTAATTAGCGTCGTGGATGAAGGTCTGCACACCGAGGCGCTGCGAGAGCTCGGCGGTGCCGTCTTTGCTCGAATCGTCAACGAGGATTTTGATATCGACGATGTCGGACAATTCGTTCACGGTCTTTTCGAGGGTCTTTTCGGCGTTATACGCCGGCATGACAACAGCAATACGTTTTCCGTTGATCATTTCTCCAACTCCTGCGGTGTTGTTATGCGTGCACTAGCCGGGCCAGCGGCCGAGTGCGCGGCGGTCGTTGTTCGGTTTGGCGTCGGATAGGGCGTAACTCGAACCGGAAATGCATCCGGTTCGACCAGCCAAATCTTGCGGTTGCAATAGTAATGGGTTAACTGGGTATTATCAACAGAATCTGCGTCTCTCGCCCATACCACTTTGGAATGATCGATGTCGGGGGAGTTGTAGACCCATTCGTCTAGCGGATTATGGCTGGAGGAATAGCGGACGATGGCTAATTGCGGGCCAGGGTTCTGCTCGAGCTGGCTTTCGACTTTCGCCCGCGCTGCCCCATAATGCTCCGGCCCGAACCAGGTGAAGTTCCAGTTGCTGGGAGGCCACTCCGGCGGAGTTAGATGCAGCGGCTCCGCAACCAGCCGCAGCCCTGCCAGCGCCACGCACGATAAAACGGTAAGCCGGACCATGGTCAGCCCCACCGGTTTGCCGTCGGGTTTCCAGAGGCGCAGATGGCGCATGGCCTGCAAGCCAATGGCGTAGAAGGCTGCGACAAACGGCGCTACGTAATGGGGCAGAAGATAGATTTCGATGGTGAGACCAGCGGCCAGAACGAGCACGCACACGACCAGGAAGCGAATGCGCTTGTCGAGAAACACGCGGCGCACCATGAGCATCGGCAACAGGAGCGT
>JASHTU010000314.1 GCA_030040395.1 Acidobacteriaceae bacterium | reverse complement strand
CCGTTCCAGATCTCTGGCGGCTACACCCGCCTGTCCAACTCTTTCAATGGCTTACCCGGCTCGCAGAACGGACTGAACGGGTGGGACTCGAGCGTGACCTTGCCCGCGTGGCGCGAGCTACACGTAAAAATCGAGGTCTCCCGCTACTCGGGAACCAATCTCGGCGCGCAACAACAAATCCTCTCCATCATGGGAGGGGGACAATACGAGCGCACATTATTCCACCGGGAACAGTGGTTTGCGGAAGCTCTCTTTGGGGATGTGGGCATGAATCGCTACTGGGGCCCGAACGGGCTCCCAGGCGAATCGGCCTCGTTCACCACGCTGTTGGGCGGCGGCCTGGACACCCCGCTCGGCCGGCACTTTGCTATCCGCGTTCAGGGAGACTACCGCTACGAGAACCTGGCTCTGATTCAAGCCGTTAACCATACGGTTCCCTACCGAGTGCCTGGCTTGCCGGAGAACTTTGCCAGCTTCTCGACTGGCCTGGTGTGGGTTCCGCGGCTCGGTTCATCGTCGTTTACGCAGGCGCCCCAGACCCAGCGGGGTCCCGTGGAGGGTGACCTGCAGATTGAAGATCTGAATTCCTTCGGGCACTTCCACATTTTTGCCAACAGCTGGTGGAGCTATCTGCACGTGGCGGGCGTGGAGTATGACCGCCATTCATGGGGAAGGTTCATTGGCGCGCGTATGGATTACGCGGCTGAAGTTCTGCCCGTGGTGGTTTTGAAGCAGCCGAGCAAAACCGACGTGTGGGGGAATAAGAGGAGTTCGACGTTCACAACGCTTTATGGCTTTGGCCTATCACCCGGCGGCCTGCGCATGATGTGGAGAGACGGCAAAGCATGGAAGCCTTACTACACGGTGAAGGGAGGGTTGATCGGCTTCAACCGAAAGGCGATTTCGCAGTACGCGTCCTACATGGACTTCAGCCTGCAGCAGAGCATCGGGGTTCAACTCCGGTTGAACGGGCGATGGGATGCGCGCGCAGGCGTAAGCGACTTCCATTTTTCCAATGCGTTCATTGTGCCGAGCAATCCCGGAATCGATGAAATGTCGTACAACGCCGCTCTCTCTTTTCATCTGGGAAGACCGCCTGGAGAATGATGGGCCCGGCCTTCGGCGGGGAGGATGCCGGCTTTTCACTCAAATCGCTTGGAGCAGGATTCGATTGTAGAGGGTGGGGGCGAAGCGGGGCACTCCCGGGCTGGATTGGAATGTAGCCGGTGGGGCTTATCGCACGGGTCCTTTCTTGCCTCTGGGGCTACGCGGCGCGGCGCCGCGTAAGGGGAAGCCCGAGGGAGTGCGGCCGATCAGGCTCGGCGAAGAGTCGCCGCGCCTTCGCACCCAAGGACGGAGGGGTGGAGGTGCGCAGGTTGTCGGGGGGTGGTGTGAGACAGGAAGGAGCATGCGGGGCGGTGTTTTACGGGCGTCTTGCCGGTGTAAGACCGGCGTAAGACACGAGTAAGACGCGCGTAAGACGCCGGATGGCGGGGTGGGCGGGGAGAAGGCAAACAAGCGAGCTGGCCGAGCGGCAGCGTAAGACAGGCTGGCGGGGTGAGCGCCGGTGGCCCGCAAGGGGTGGGCGCCGCGGGTCAATCCTGCGGCACGCTTTAGGGCTGCGGCGCGCTATTGGGCTGCGGCAGGCTATAGGGGCCGGGAAGCGAGGGAGCGGAGGGCGGTTGGGCCTGCTGGGGGGTGGCGCTTTCGACCGCGGTGCGCTTGGAGTAAATGCGGAATTCGACCACCAGGTCGAGGAGCACGGGAACGGGCTCGCCATTCTTCATGGCGGGCTGGAATTGGGCCTTGCGAATGGCGTCGACGGCGTTTTCGTCGAGTCCGAAGCCGATGGGGCGGGCGACGGCGATTTCTTCGGGCTTGCCATCGGTTCCGATGACGACGTGGTAAAGGGCTATTCCGGCCACTCCGGCGGCTTGGGCGTAATCATTCGACGGGGGCTGGAAGCCGGTGAGCAGGCGAGCTTTGCGGTCGGCCGCGCTTTGCGACTGGACGGCCGGATCGGTGGGGCGGAAGCCGGTTTTGGCTGCGGCCGCCTGGTAATACCACTTCCAGAATGGGGGCATGGCGGCGATCAGGCGGGCGTCGAGCCCGTCGGCAAAGACGTTGTGGAGGGCGTCGAGGAGGGTTTGGGAGGCTTGGGTGGGCGAGACGGTGGCGGCGCCAAGGCCGGCGGGCGGCGCGGCTTGAATGGTTGGTTTTTCCTTGATTTTTTTGGGCTTAACGAGGGGCTCGCGATTGATGGAGATTTTGAGGACCTTCCCTTTGGGCGTGATGCGCACCCGGTCTACGGCGGAGGAGGAATCCCGATAAGGGAGGGCGCCCTGAAAATGGAGCCCGTAGCGGACCCCTTCAAGCTCGAGCTTGCGCTTGGTGAGCCGCACCTTGGAGATTTCGACCAGGCAAAGGGTGTAAGACCCGGCGGGCGAATGGCCGAGTAAGGCGCCGTGCTCGTTGAAGGCGAGAGAGTTGTCGAGATAGCCGCCGCGGAGATAGAGTAATTTGCCCGTCAGCATCTGCTTGAGCTGGTCTTCAGAGACGCCGGGCTGAGCTTCGGCCGGGGCGGCTGGGCGGGGTTGGGGAGATTGCGCGTGGGCTGCGGGAATGGAGGGCGGAGCGGTTTGGGCAGGGGAGGCGGGTTGGGGCGCGGGTTGGGGCGCGATGGGGCGGCTGGTTGCGAAGGCGAGCAGGCCCAGGAAGGCGATGGTGGCGGGCCGAAAGGCTGGTCCGGTGACTGGAAAAAACGACGGCATGGGGGAAACGGGATGAGATGGGGTTCGACCGGGAGCCATAGGAGCCTTTGAGCGCCACTCTAGCAGGGTTTGGGTTTTTTCGCAGTGAGCGAGCAACGCCGGGGCGGGCGATGGCGCCGGGGCTGGCTTTCGCCGGCGGGCGGGCGAAAAGGATGGGCAGGGTCAACCGGGGCGGAATGATGGGCTGGATCAGTGGAAGAGATTAGAGGAATCAGTGGGCGGGATCAGTGCTGGAGGCGCCACAGCACGCGGCGGAAGAAGCGCAGAATGCGGCGCGCGTCGGAGTCGGAAAGCTGCCAGCGGCGCAGGAGCAGGCGAAGGGCGCGCCGGTTGGCCTGGTGCATGGCGGGAGGGGAGTCGTTGGCGGCGGTCATTACTTTTTCGATGTTTCCGGCGAGGAGATCGAGGCGGCCCGACGAAGCGGGTGACTGGGGATGGGGCAGGTTGGCGCGGGTGGAGGGTTGAAGGGCGGAGGGGTGAATTTCGCCGTCGGGCGCGGAGGGTGAAGGTGGGTAGCTGCCGGGTGTGGAGAGGCGCGTGGCCAGCTCGTAGAGGAAGACCGCGACCGCCTGGCCCAGGTTCATGGAGGGCTGGCGGGGATCGGTAGGGATTTGAACCAGCAGGTGGCAATAGGAAAGGTCGTCACGCGTCAAGCCGCGTTTTTCCGGGCCGAAGACGAGGGCTACGCGGCCTTGGCGGGAAAGCTCCTGGTGGACCAGCGGGGCGAGGCAGGGAAGCGGAAGCACCGGCTGTTCAGGCTTGCGGCGGTCGACGGTTCCCGTGCCCACCACCAGGGTGCACTCGGCCACAGCCTGGGCCAAGGTGGAGCATTCTCTGGCGCGGCGGAGGAGATCCCCGGCGCCGATGGCGGATTTGGCTTCCTGCCAATGGGCCTGGTAAGGGGCGACGACGGTGAGCCGGGCAAAACCAAAGTTGGCCATGGCGCGCGCGACCGCGCCGATGTTGAGCGGGTTGCGGGGCGAGACGAGAATGACGTCGAGCCCGGCGCGTTGGGATTCGGTGAGCAACAGGCCATTGTAGAGCGCAGGGATTCGCGGTCTGCAAAGGTGGGATGCGCGCGTAGCGGATTCCCGGGCCCCGAAGGGGGACCCGGGAAGCGGGCTCGGCTGGCTTAAATCGCGCCGAAAGCGAAGGTGGTGGTTGAGCGGTAGGTCTCGCCCGGACGCAGGAGCGTGGTGGGGAACTGAGGGTGGTTGGGCGAGTCGGGAAAATGTTGGGTTTCGAGGCAGAAGCCGGTGCGGAAGGCGTATTTCTTCCCGTGGCGGCCGGTGAGGGTTCCATCGAGGAAGTTGCCGGTGTAGAACTGGACGGCGGGCTCGGTGGTTTCGACGGTGAGGGTGCGGCCGGAGGAGGGCTCGGTGACGTAGGCGGCGCGGCGCAAGGTTCCAGCGGGGCCGTCGAGGACGAAGTTGTGATCGTAGCCGCGGCCCAGCGCGAGCTGCTCGAAATCGTCGTCGATGCGCGCGCTGATGAGGGCCGGCGTGCGGAAATCGAGGGGCGTACCGGCCACGGCCGCGATGGCGCCGGTAGGAATCTGGCCGGCGTCGACAGGGGTGTAGCGGCTGGCGTTGAGTTCGATATGGTGACCCAGGATGTCGCCGTCATCGTCGCCGCGGAGATTGAAGTAAGCGTGGTTGGTGAGGTTCAGCACGGTGGGCTTGTCGGTGGTCGCCGTGTAGTCGAGCCGCAGGAGGCTGGCGCTGAGGGTGTAACGGACGCGCGCGGTGAGGGCGCCGGGGAAACCCATGTCGCCGTCAGGGCTCACCAGCGTGAACTCGACGCCATGGGGCTGGTCTTCAGATTGCCAAAGGTACCGGTCGAAGCCCTTGGGGCCACCGTGGAGGGCGTTGGGTCCATTGTTGACGGGAATCTGGAAGGTTTCGCCGTCAATCACAAACCGGCCGAGGGCGATGCGGTTGCCGTAGCGGCCAACCACCGCGCCGAGGTGGCCGTTGGGGACGCGCAGATAGCCTTCGAGCGAGTCGAAGCCGAGGACGACGTCGGCCATTTTGCCGGCGCGGTCGGGGGTGCGGATGCTGACCAGGTGCGCGCCGAAATCGGTGACTCGCACCTCGATTTCGCCACTGGTGAGGGTGTAGAGGTGAACGTCTGCTCCCTCCGCGGTTTTGCCCCAAAGCGATTTGGTCATTTCGTTCTCCTAACGCACGCGGCGGATCGCAAGTGGGTCCGCGCCGCGGAATAAAGCGTTTTTCTGAATGGTATACCTCCAAAGCGCTTCTCCTTCACATGCAGCCCTTTCAATTTCCATAAGGGGCGATTCTTTGAACGAATCGCCGCTTGAGTTCCCGGCTTCGGTACACCGCAGAAGGAGAAGTGCTCCAGGGCGCGGAGGCGCGGGACGCGCAGCCGTTATACTTCGGAAGACAATGGAGGCCGTTGCTCCAAACGAGCTGGTGCGCCGCGCTTCGGCCAAGCGGGCAGGGGCGCGGTTGCGTCCCGCGGTGGCGGCGCTGCTCTTTCTGCTGCAAGCCGCGTGGGCTTGGACGCAGACCAGGCCCACCGAATATGAGGTCAAGGCCGCGTATCTGCTCAACTTTGGCAGGTTCACGCGCATCGCCGGCCCGGCGCCGCAGCGCTCCAGTTTCGACATCTGCATTCTCGGGCGCGATCCTTTCGGCCGAGTCATGGACGATATCGCCGCCCATGAGTCCATCAACAAACTTCCCGTCCACGTGCTGAGAGTTACGGACGCCACCCAGGGCCGGAGCTGCGCCATTGTCTTCATAAGCATCTTCGAAGGCGACAGGATGCGCGAAGACCTCGCGATCCTCGACGGGTCTAACGCGCTCAGTGTGAGCGATGCGCCGGACTTTATCAA
>JASHTU010000313.1 GCA_030040395.1 Acidobacteriaceae bacterium | reverse complement strand
CTCCCAGGAGGTGAGAACGTCAAGCGGCAGATCGGGAGCCTTGAGCGTCCAGTAGGTCAGGTCCGCAAAGTCGGTTCCAAAGCCGTCGGCTTCAATGTTCCGGTTGGTAATGAGCCAGCGCATCCACTCCCTCCTGCAGTTTCGTTCTTGCCGCGCAGCAACACCCGCGGCCGAAGATCAAGCGCGAAAATCAAGCGCGAAGATCAAGTCAAGGATCAAGCCCGAGGATCGAGCCCCATGCGGCCTTGAATGACCTGGGGGAAAGCTGTGCGATGAGTTTCCTTCGAGGAGGCTGGGAAAGTCAAATGGAAAATGCGGGAATTGAAATTGCATGAATGAGTTACGGCTTGGCGAGTCCGCGCGGCAGGCAGGCCGCGCCCGGGTGGCTTCGGCGCGGGGCCGGCGCCGCGGTCATCGAGCCAGGAAGGACTGGTTGCCGAGGATGCGATACAGCGTAGACCGGCTGATCGCCAGTTGTCGCGCTGCCCGCAGCTTGTTGCCGTGGTTGAGGTCGAGCACGTACTGCACGTGATGGCGGTTCACGGCGTCGAGCGAAAGATTATCGGGACGGGTGGCGGACAAATGATCGGCGCTGCCCGCCGCTTGCCCCTCCAGTTGGCTCTGTGCGCCATCGGGAAGCGCGAGATCCCCGACCCGGATGACGCCCTGCGCGGCTTCAAGCAGCGCTCCTTCCAGCACACTCGCCAGCTCGCGCACATTCCCCGGCCAGTCGTGCTGCAGCAGTCGCGCCAGTACGCCCGGACCGAAGACCACCGGCCGCTGCTGATAGCGCATGCACAGTCGGTCCAGCAGCGCCTGGGCCAGTGGCGCCACATCTTCCCGCCGCTGGCGCAGCGGAGGAATGGCAAATCGGATGGCCGTCAGCCGGAAGGCCAGATCGGGCAACAACAGACCCTGGCCTGCCATCTGGCGCAGCGAGGTTTGTGAAGAGGCCACCACCACCGTGCGACCCGGCGGACGGTCCTGCAGACTCTTCAGCACCGCCAGCAGCAAGCCCTGCCCCGGAGCGGCGAGCAGGTCCACGCGATCCAGGTACATGAACCCGGCCAGCGTGGCGGGGTCGCCGTCTGACGCCAGCCACTCCCGCGCGTCGCGCCGCTGGAAGATCGAGCGGGCCAGCGGGGAGCGGGTAAAAAGATAACGCGCCAACGTATGCTTTCCGCTCCCGTGCTCGCCTTCAATGGTCGCCACCTGCACATGCGGAGCGGCCATTTCCGCCTGCATCAGCAACTTTCGCCATGCGGCGCTGACCCCGACCACTGGCACGGCAAAACCGGAATCCATCTCCAGAAGCGCCAGCCCGGAAAGCGGTGCGGGGCCGGAAACGGGAGGTTGCAACGGAAGATGAGCGGCGCTCTGCATGGAACTCAACGTGCCTCGCCTCCTTGGCCGATGTACGGTCTGCCGAACAAATTTTTCATCGGCGAATCCGCGGAAAACATGAACTTGAGGAAATCCAGCCGGACTGCCCATCGCGAAAGAATGGCTCCCGGTGCCGGCCAGTTCCTCGCGGCGCGGTTAAGACCAACCCCTCGAAAGTAGAACCACGCGGGACCCGGGCGCTCGCCGTTCCCCCGGGAGATCGCCGGGGGGCCGAACGAAAAAATCGGTTTACCTCCACTTTCTCAACGTGCTAGAACTCGGATATGACGAAAGCAAGCCCCGCCGCGCCCGGGCATGTGAACCTGAAGATGCTGGCCGAGCATCTTCAGCTCTCGCAGACCACGATTTCCCTGGTTTTGAACAACTCGCCCTCGGCGCGATCCATTCCCCAGGAAACGCGCGACCGGGTGACGGAGGCGGCGCGTCGGTTCAACTACCGGCCCAACTACTTCGCGCGCTCCCTGCGGCAAAGCCGCTCCATGAGCGTAGGCGTTCTGGCCCCGGACCTCAGCGAGGGCTACTTCACCCAGGTGATGAGCGGCGTGGTGCAGGAGCTCACCGCGGCGCATTACTTCTACTTCACGGCCTGCCATGACTGGAAGCGCGAGCTCATCGAAGCCTACCCGCGCCTGTTGGTGGAGCGCGCCGTCGACGGCTTTCTGCTCTTGAATACGCCTGCCGACCGCATCGCGTCGCCCGTCCCGGTGGTGGCGATTTCCGCGCATGGCGCGGCGGAAAACGTGACTAATATCGTGCTCGACCATTCTCTGGCCGCGCGCCAGGCGCTCGCCCATCTCTTTGAGCTCGGCCACCGGCGCGTCGCGGTGATGCGCGGGCCGCGCGCCATTCCCGATTCCGAGTTCCGCTGGCAGGCGATCCAGCAGGTCGCCGCGGAAATCGGTCTCCAGCTCGATCCGGCTCTGATCGTCGCCATCGATGCGGCGGGCTGGTCCATGGAGGCCGGCTATCACCCCATGGCCCCCGAGATTGGCTACAAGCCCATGCAGGCCCTGCTCGAACGGACCCGCGACTTCACCGCCATCTTCTGCTTCAACGACATCGCGGCCATCGGGGCCATCCGCGCCCTCAGAGACGCGGGCCTGAGCGTGCCCCACGACGTTTCGGTGGTGGGATTCGACGATATCCAATCCGCGGCCTATTCCACCCCTTCGTTAACCACCGTCCGTCAGCCGCTTGCGGAGATGGGCCGCTGCGGAGCCAAGGTTCTCCTCGAACGCATCGAGAACCGCGACAAGAGGTTTCCCGCCGAAATCATCATGCAGCCCGAATTCGTCGTCCGCGAATCCACCGGACCGGTCCCGTCCCCGCGCTCCCTCTAAAACCGGATTCATAAGCTTGCCTTGCTTCTTTCACCCGGAGCACGTAAAATCGTGCTGCATGAAAATACGTGCTGATATGAAGACCAACATTACCTTGAAAATCGACAGCGATCTGCTGCGCCAGGCCCGCGTCCTTGCCGCAGAGGAAGGGTCCTCCATCAGCGCCCTGGTGACGCTCCATTTGGAACAAGCCGTGCGCGAGCGGAAAGGCTATGCCAAGGCGCGGCGGCGTGCCCTCGCCCGACTGCGCAAGGGCTTCGACCTCCAATGGACGCCCCCTGCCTCGCGGGACCAATTGCATGAAAGATAAGTGCTTTGTCGACACCAACATCCTCGTCTACGCGCATGATCGCTCCGCAGGCGCCAAGCACCTTCGCGCGCAGAACCTGGTCGAACGGCTATGGGATTCGGGCAGCGGCGTCTTGAGCACCCAGGTTTTGCAGGAACTCTGCGTCAATCTCCGGCGCAAAGCGGGCAGTCCACTTCCTCCGGAGGAGGTCCGATCACTGATCCGTGACTATGCGGCATGGGAAGTGATCACGAACACCCACGAGTCGATCATCGAGGCTTTGGAGATCGAGATTCGCTACAGAACTTCCTTCTGGGACGCCTTGATCCTCCAAGCCGCCGTGCATTCCGGCGCAACCATCCTCTATTCGGAGGATTTGGCTGCGGGACAACGTTATGGGTCGATTCGAATTGTGAACCCCTTCATCGAACCCGCAAATCGGCGCTGAGCCGGCCGGTTCGCCGTCGGGCGGCGCAAAGGGGATGAAGGGTTTGCCGGTTGGCGGGCCCCAAGAGACGAGATGGAGGCGCAGCTCAGGAGCAGGCCGCCTCCAGCCAGCGGCTGACATACACCTGCGCGTGCGCTTCGCCGCAATAATGCCGCGCGCCGTACGCATCGGCGGCTTCCTTGGTCCACTTATAGATGGTCAGTTGCGCGTTGTTGCAGTGGATGACGATCCAGCGCACCGGGTTCTGGGATTCTTCGCCGCAAATTTCACATCGATAAATCGTGTCGATCAAAGCGCAACCTCCCGCTGAGGGCCGGCGCCGTAAGGACGAAGAACGTAGGGATTAGAGACATACCCTAGATTAGACCCCGCCCACCGACACCCGGGCAACTGAAAACTGTGACCTGACAACTGAGACCTGACCACTGACCACTGATCACTGATCACTTTCTTTATTCCAGCATCTGCAAATCGAGCGGCTCGACCAGCATCCAATCCATGCCCCGCACCCGCTCCAGGGCGCGCTTGAGCGCCGAAGACTTACAAGGCTCGACAGTCACCACGAAGGGCAGCGCATCCGCCGGGTAGCCCGGCTTTTGCACGATAGCCCGGATGTTGATGCGTTCCTCGGCCAGCGCCCCGGTAATGGCGGCCACGATTCCCGGCCGGTCGGCGACCAGGAAGCGGATGTAATGGGGAACTTCGAATTCGGTTCCAATGCTTGCGGGGGCGGACGGAATCTCAACCCGCCGCGAGCCGTGCGCGAGCGCCAGCAGATCGCTGACCACCGCGACCGCTGTTGGATGACCTCCAGCGCCGTGGCCGGAGAAAACCACATCCCCGCCGTAGTGGCCGGTTACGATGACCATGTTCTCCGTGCCCTGCGACCAGGCCAACGGGGAGCGCAATGGCGCCAGCATGGGACCCACCGTGGCGGCAAGATGCCCGTGCAATTGCTCGGCGCGCGCCACCTGTCGGATGGTGCAGCCGAGATCCCGCGCATAGCTGAAATCGACGGCGGTGATAGTGGTGATGGGGCGAGGCGCAATTTCTTCGGGATCGACCTGGACGCGGAGCGCCAGGCGCATGAGGATGGCGAGCTTCGAGCGGGCGTCGAATCCGCCTACGTCTTCCGTGGGGTCGGCCTCGGCATAGCCGCGGGCCTGCGCCGTGGCCAAAACCGTCTCGTACTCCGCGCCGCTCTCCATTTGGCTGAGGATGAAGTTGCAGGTGCCGTTGAGAATCCCCTTGATCTGCTCGATGCGATCTCCGGCCATGCCCTGTTCGAGCCCGGGAATCACGGGAATGCCGCCGGCCACGGCGGCTCCGAATTTGAGATGCCCGCCTTTGGCCGCGGCCAGCCGCTCCAGGTCCACGCCGTGATAAGCGATCAGCTTCTTGTTGGCGGTGACCACGCTCTTGCCGGCTTCCAGGGCGCGGCGCACCCAGGAGCCTGCGGGATCGAGGCCGCCCACCAGCTCGACCACGGCGTCGACATCGGAGGCCAGCACCTCATCGGCGTTCTCGCTCCACACCACCCCGGCCGGCGTCCAGTCCACGCGCTTGCGCGCCACGTTACGGTTGAAGACATGGGTAAGCTCCAGCTCCCGCGGCTTCGACTCGACCAGAATCCGCGCCACCGAACTGCCCACCGTGCCGAAGCCGAAGAGGCCGATGCGCAGCGGGCGATGACGGCGCGCCTCGTGCGAGGGCACGCCGGAAAACTCGACGGAAGCTGCGGTTACCTGAGCTTGCGACACGGAAATTCCCTCGCCCGCGAAAGGATCGAAAAGCACGCCGCGATATCCCGATGATACGCGACCGGCTGCAAGCTGCGAGCCGTGGGGTGAGGGTCGTGTAGCATAGAGTGCAGATGCGGCGCGGGTTGTCCATCCTCCTCATCCTGGTGTTTGGGCTGGGACCGCTCTCGGCCACGCTCCAAGCCAGCGATGACGCCTACCTTCCGGCCTGCTGCCGGCGGAACGGGGCGCACCACTGCGCCATGGCTGTGCAAATGGCGGCCATGATGCCGCAAATGCCGCCCGACCCGCGGCCGGCATTCACCGTTCCGCCTTCCTGCCCTTCTTATCCCGGCGCGCCGCCGTTGCTGATCACAGCCATTCATGCTTTGGCGGCGACTGCGGTGAGCCTGCCCGGCCTGCTGGTGCGCCC
>JASHTU010000027.1 GCA_030040395.1 Acidobacteriaceae bacterium | reverse complement strand
ATGGGCCTGGTTTCGGAAATCTTCACTGACGACGTTCTCGCCAAGCTCCCCGGCTCCATGGCCATTGGCCACACGCGCTACTCCACAACCGGCGACTCCGCCCTCCTCAACGCCCAACCCATTCGCGTCGACTCTACCCGCGGCCTCATCGCCATCGCCCACAACGGCAACCTCGTTAATCTCGGCAGCCTGCGCCTAGGCCTCGAACGCCAAGGCGCCTATTTCCAAACCACTTCCGACTCCGAGATCATCGTCCAGCTCATCGCCCACTCCCCATCGAGCACGCTCGTGGATTGCATTGCCGACTCCCTCGCGCAGGTCGAAGGCGCCTTCTCCATCGTCATGATGACGCGCGACCGCATCTTCGCCGCCCGCGACCCGCGCGGCTTCCGTCCGCTTTCGATGGGCCGCATCCAAAACCCCGGCGCGCCCGACACCGTGATTTTCGCCAGCGAAACCTGCGCCTTCGATCTGCTTCGCGCCGAATTCGTGCGCGACGTGCTTCCCGGTGAGCTGGTCATGGTCACTGAAGACGGCGTCACCAGCCGCCAGTACGCCTCCGGCTTTCCCCAGGCCAGTTGCATCTTCGAGCATGTCTACTTCTCCCGCCCCGACTCCCGCGTCTTCGGCCGCTGGGTGCAGGAGTCGCGCGACCGCATGGGCCGCCAGTTGGCCCGCGAGTCCGGCGTGCCCGCCGACGTGGTCGTCCCCGTCCCCGACTCGGGAGTAACCGCCGCGCTTGGGTACGCAGAAGAGGCCGGCCTGCCCTTCCGCTTCGGCCTCATCCGCAACCACTACGTCGGCCGCACCTTCATTGAGCCCGAACAGCGCGTGCGCGACTTCGGCGTCCGCCTCAAGCTCAACCCAGTCCGTAATCTGCTTGAAGGCAAACGGGTTATCCTCATCGACGACTCTATCATCCGCGGCACCACCAGCCGCAAAATCGTGCGCATGGTCCGTGGCGCGGGGGCCAAAGAAGTCCATCTGCGCATCAGTTGCCCACCCACCACTTCGCCCTGCTTCTACGGCGTCGATACCCCCTCCAAGCGTGATTTGATCGCCGCCAACAAGTCCGTTGAGGAGATTCGTCGCTTCATCGAGGCTGACTCGCTCGCCTATCTCTCTCTCGACGGGTTGCTGAATTCAGTCCAGGACGAGAAAAAAGCCGGCTTCTGCGTCGCCTGCTACACCGGCGTTTACCCCACGCAGTGGATCGACGTGGACGAAATCCTGCCCGCCGGCGCTGCCATCTAAGCCGCTGCAATCCCAGTATTTGCCGACCCCGCTGAATTTCCGGGGCGCCACCCGGGATCTCCAGTTTGAAGCCATCCGCACCGCAGCGGATCACCGTCTAAAGAAATGTAAGCGGGCCGCATCCGGGGCCGGATCCCTCGCAGATAACGTTCTGGCTACTTGTGCCAGCCGTTCTAAATTATGGCGATGCAAAGAGATACACACGCTCCAGGCGATCGGAATACCGCCCCCGGCCATGAGCCGCCGGCGGGTCGCCCGCTAAGCTTGCGCACTCTTCCCGGTGCCGGCAACTTCCGGCGCCTCACTGGCCTTCGGGGGCCGGGGAACCGGAACCGGCCCAGAGCGGGAAAAAAAATTGATCGATTGTCAGATTCCGCCAGAGAATTTGTACCAACCTTTTTCGTTTTCGTGCATCCTAGTAAATAACAAGCAGAGGCTTCCCCGAATATGTCCCTTCCAAGAAAGGTAACTATTCCTTTTCGAGGGTCCGTTGCGGACCTCTTCCCATAAGCCCCCCTGGATTCCCTCCCTTAATTGCCTCTCAAGCGGGCCTGCCGGAAGGCAGGCCCATCGCTTTTCAGGGCTTTTCTGGACAAAGACCGGCCAAAGCCCTCCCCGCCCCCGGGGCCGGCCCTACGATTCTGCGAAATCACCCCAATTGGTCTCCCTGGGTCACTGTCGCCCGTCATAATGAATCCCTTGCCAGGAAACCTGTTAACCCCTCAACGAGATAGGCCGGGTGCGGACCCGAGTACCTGTCTCCGGGCTCGGCGAGCCTGGTCCTCACCGGCGAGCCCCGCCCAACTTGCCCGCTAACGGCCGCGTGGTGCTGCAAGGACGCGGTGGTATAACGGTGCAGTGTCAGCCGCATTGCTCCTGAGCTTTCGGCGCGTATGCGTAACTCGCTGGGGTTGAAATGAAGCTCCTGTCCTCGTTGGCGTGTCTCTGTTTGCTTACCGGCGCACCGGCCGGCGTCTTTGCCAGCTCCCTTCAAGATGCGCTGCCGTGGTCCCAGCGCGTTGCCAATGCCGCCGTCGCGCGCTGGCCCGGCGGCCGTCTCGCGCCCGCCGCCCCACCCACCTGGACCCACGATCAGGCCGCGGTTCTGGCCGGCCTCGAAGCGGTTTGGCTCGACACCGTCGATCCGCGCTATTTCAATTTCATTCGCGCGTCCGTCGATCCCCTCGTCTCCGCCGATGGCTCCCTCCCCACGCTGCCGCCCGGCGCGCTCCCGCTCACTGACTTTCAGCTTGGCGGGCAGCTTATGCTCCTCTATGGCGTGACCCAAAATCAGCGCTACTTCCAGGCCGCCACCACCCTCTACAACCGCTTCGCAACTGAGCCGCGCAATGCCGCGGGGGGCTTCTGGCAGTCGGCAAAGAATCCCAATCAGATGACGCCCGACGGAATCGACGAGGCGGAGCCCTTCTACGCCAACTACGCGGCCACTTTTCACCATCCTGAAGCCTTCGCCGACATTGCCAAACAATTTGTCGCCGTCCAGGAGCACCTGCGCGACCCTAAGACCGGCTTGCTCCACCAGGACTGGGATCAATCCCGGCAGGAACGTTGGGCCGACCAGCAGACCGGCATGTCCGCCCAGGCGTGGGGGCGCGGAATGGGCTGGTACATGGCCGCGCTCGTCGACACCCTGCCCTTCTATCCCCAGGACGACCCAGGCCGCGCGCAACTCATCGCCATTTTGCGCAGCGATGCCGCCGCTGTGGCTCGCTACCAGGATGCAAGCTCCGGCCTTTGGTATCAAATCCTCGATAAAGGCGCCGCCAAGGGCAACTTCCTTGAAGCCTCCGCTTCGTGCCTCTTCGTCTATGCGCTGGCCAAGGGCGTGCGCCTCGGCTATCTGTCCCAGCACTTCCTCGAAAATGCGCAGCGCGGCTACAACGGCATTCTCCATCGCTTCGTCCAAACCGGCCCCGGCGGCGCCGTCACCCTCACCGGAACCGTGGAAGCCACTGACCTCGGCGGCCATCCCTATCACGACGGCAGCTACGCGTTTTACACCGGCGAGAAGACGCTGGCCAACGATCCCAAAGGCGTAGGAACGTTTCTCATGGCCGGTACGGAGATGGAAAACGCGCCCAACGCCAAGCTGGGCCGCGGCATGACCGTCATGGTCGATGCGTGGTTCAACAGCCAGAAGCGCGTCGACCCCACCGGCCGCCAGGTTTA
>JASHTU010000026.1 GCA_030040395.1 Acidobacteriaceae bacterium | reverse complement strand
GTGGGCGTGGGCTCGCCGTTGGTGGGCTGAAAATAAAACACGCCCAGCGCCGTGCCTGCCTGGAGATCGAACCACATGAATCCGCGGCCGCGCAGGTAGGGCCCATTCGCGCCCGCAATCAGCGCGTACCGGGAGTCGCGAATCTCGACCGGCGCCTTCGATCCGTCCATCACCATGTCGACGGCGTAGGCCAAGGTCATGTCGCGGCCATAGTGGTAGGTGGTCCGCGGCGTCACCCGCTTGAGCAGCGACCGATAGCGCTTGTCCTTGAGCAGCACTTTCACCGGCTGGCCGGCGTAGGCGCTCAGGAAGGCCAGTTGCGCGGCGGGAATGGGATTCTGAAAATTGGCCGGCGGGGGCAACGCCTGCGCAGCGCTCTGGGGCGGCTGCTGCCCCGCTCCGTCCGCGGGCAGCAGAAGCAGCAGCACGGCACACCCAGCCAGCACGAGGGCGCAGCGCGACCGGCGCCGAGAATTTGGGCAAAATTGCATGGGGTTGACCTCCCGTCCACAATAACCCATCTTCCCGCCGGCAGCCTTGAATTCTTGTGCGATCTTCTCCCGGGGGCGCATCGGCCGCTGACCGCCTCTTCGTACGGGCCGAAGCCCGTACCCTTCAACTGAAGCCCATACCCTACAAACTGACCCACTGCCCGCGGCGCCGCAATCTCCGCAAGCCGCTATCATGGGAAGTGGGACCAGCCCACGCTCCATTCATGCCCACCAGCATCTTCATCTCGGCCGGGGAAGCTAGCGGTGAGCACTATGGCGCATTGCTCATTGACGCCCTGAAGCGGGGCTTGGCCGCGTCGGGGCAGAGGGCGCGGTTCTTTGGCATGGGCTGCGCGCGCATGGCCGAGGCCGGACTTGAGCCCGTGGTGCGCTCGGAAGAGATGGCGGTGATGGGCGTGACCGAAGTTGTTCGCCATTTGCCGCGCATCTATGGTGGCTTCAAGAAGCTGAAGCAGGCCATTCGCGAGCGAAAACCGGACCTGGCCGTTCTCATCGACTTTCCCGATGTCCACTTCAAACTGGCCGCGGAGCTCCACCGGCTGGGGGTTCCGGTGATTTATTTCGTCAGCCCGCAATTGTGGGCCTGGAAGAAACATCGCATTAAGTTAGTGCGCAAATATGTGCGCCGGATGCTGGTGATTTTTCCCTTTGAGGAAGCGTTTTATCGCGAACGAGGCGTGGCGGCCGAGTTTGTCGGCCATCCGCTGGCCGAGCTGCCCCCGCCCACAATCACGCGCGAACAGTTTGCCGCGGAAAACGGCCTCAATCCGGGGGCGATTTGGATTGGGCTTTTGCCGGGGAGCCGGTCAAAGGAAATTCGCGCCAACCTGCCGGGAATGTTTGAGGCAGCAAAGGGCTTGGCGCTGCCCGATCCATCGGCGGCGCGCCCATCGGAAAAATTCGAGTTTCTTTTGCCGTTGGCGCCAACGCTCACTCTGGCGCAGCGGACGGCGGCTTCAGAAATGGCGGCAGATTTGGGACGCGGGCTGACGGTGCGGGTGATAGATGACGCGCGGGCGGCGCTCAAACACGCGCGTGCGTCGGTGGTGGCCAGCGGAACGGCCACGGTGGAAGCCGCGCTGGCCGGCAATCCCTTTGTGGTGGTGTACCGGGTTTCGCCTCTCACCTACGCCATCGCCAAGTGGGCGGTGGACGTGCCGCACGTGGCCATGGCCAACCTGATCGCGGGAAAACGCGTGGTTACGGAACTGATCCAAAATGACTTCGCGGCCGCAAATATCGTCCAACAGTTAAGGCCGTTGCTACCGGATGGGGTTCCCCGACAGTCCATGAAGAGTGCATTGGAAGCGATTCGGGATGCATTGAGCGCGCAATCGGAAGGCGATGAACACGAGGGGTTGGGCGCGATAGAGAGGGTGGCTGCGATCGTGCTGGAGGAGCTTGGAGTTGCTGCGCCGTCGCTGACGGACGAATTTGACTCTTTCCCGCGGCCCTCGTAGCTGAGGCGCGACGAGTTCGGGTTGACCCGGTAGCGGAAAGACCAGACGGGCTTGCCAGATCGTGACAGAATCGAATTTCCAGAGCATGGAAACCACCCCAGACAAGGGTCTTACCAACGGCGGCGATGGGAAGATGACAGTTATGCGGACACATGTAAGGAATTTGCGATGTGGACCGGCTCGCTTGCGGGGCGTGCTGGGGTTAGCGGCGGTGACCGTGGCGACGGGCCTCGCCCTGAGCTTGACGGCGGGGTTGACGGAGGTTCCGCTTTTCGCGCAGGGATTCGAGCGCCCCGGGCTGAACATCACGGGTTACGTAATCAACGCCGAGCTGGATCCGTCGACGCATACCCTGACGGCGAAGACGGTGGTGGCTTTTACCGCGCCGGCGAACCTGGATGTGGTCACCTTTGGCTTTCATCCGGCTCTGAAGTTGACCGATATTACCGACGAGAACGGCAAAAAGCTGGACGGGGAGCGGATGGCGGACGGCTCAATCCGGGTGACCACCAACACTCCCTTTACTCCGGGCCAAACCGACCACTGGACCTTCGAGTATTCGGGCATCATCACCGGCAACGAGGATGGTCCGGTGCAAGGGCTCAAGTTGGCCGCCATCGAGGATCCAATCAGTTATCTGCTTTACCCGTCGCGCTGGTTTCCGATGACGGGTTACATGACCGATCGATTCACGGCGGAGATGCACATTCGCGTGCCCCAGGGGATACGGGTTTTCGCCAGCGGCAGCACGGGGACGCCGCAGGCGGTGACGCTCGCGGACGGCAAGCCGGGCCAGGAGTATGCCTTTAACTGGACGAAGCCGGGATTTCCGGGGACGGTGATCGCAGGCAGGTATGTGGACCCGGTTTCTGCCGGCTCGGGCAATGTGAAGGTGTATCTGACCGTCAGCCATCAACGAGCGGCGAATGAGTTGGCGCAGACGGCGTCCAGCGAATATGACTTCTTCACCGAGGACTTTGGCGAGCTGGAGAGTAATCACTTAAACGTGGTGGAACTGCCCGACGACACGTTGCCGGCGGTGTGGGCGCCGGAACTGGCGGCGATTCCCGGCTCACGGGTGGGGGATAAATCGGGCATCCGGTTGCTGGCCAACACCATGGCGCACCAGTGGTGGGGATGCGAGGTGAGTCCGCGCACCCTCAATGACGCCTGGATCATCAACGGCATGGCCCGGTATGGCGAGCTAATGTACCTGGAGAACCAGGAGGGGGCCAGCGCCATGCGCGCCGCGCTCGATGACGTGCAAGCCGGGGCTTTGGCCTACGACACCATACCGCTTTCCAGCGTAGCGCGGCTTGACCCGTTTTCGCCGCAGTTCCAGTCGATGACACTGGAAAAGGGAGCCATGGTGTTTCACATGCTGCGCTGGGAACTGGGCGACAAGATGTTCCTGGCCACGCTCAAGGGGGCGCTGAGCCAATACACGGATAAGCCCATCAGCACCGCGGACTTCGAGAAGGTGGCGGAACAGCAGAGCCAGGAGCAGGTTACGCCCTTCTTTGCGCAGTGGATCGACGGCACCGGAGCGCCGCAATTTACTGATAAATACGCCGTTTACCGGCTGGGGAACAATAAGGGCTTCCGCACCATCGGGGAGATCGACCAGGATCTGGACCTCTTCAATATGCCTGTGGATCTGCGGATCGAAACCGACGGCAAGACCGTGAACCAGCGGGTGGACGTGGTGGGCACCAATTCCCAATATGTGGTGGACACCTTTGGGCGGCCGCGGCAGATCAGCATCGATCCGCAGGACTGGGTGCTGAAGAGCACGCCGGACCTCGAGGTGCGGATCGACATCCTGAAGGGACAGCAACTGGTGGCGCAGGGCGACTTGGTGAGCGCCTTGGTCGAATACCAGAACGCCCTAAAGGTGAACCCGGAGAGCTCGCTCGCCAGCTATCGCATTGGCGAGGTGCTGTTCAGCCAGCGCAACTACCAGGCCAGCGTCAACGCGTTCCGCGACGCGCTGCGAGGCGACGACAATCCGCCGTGGACGGAGGCCTGGAGCCACATCGAGATTGGGATGATTTTCGACGTGACCGGGCAACGGGACCGGGCGGTGAACGAGTACCGGCTGGCGATCCAGACCAATGACAATACGCAGGGGGCGGTAAACCAGGCGCGGGCATATCTGCAGAAGCCCTACTCGCTGCCGAGCGGAGAGTGAGTGGGTTGCACCCCTCCCCGGCCTGGCGATTACCAGCGTGTTTGTTCCCTTAATCCCTTATTCCCTTGTTCCCTCGTTCCCTCGTTTCTTCGTTTCCTTGTTCTATTGTTCTCTCGTTCCCTCACCGGCGAGGAATGGCAATCACCCCGGAGTGAGGCAACCTGCCTTTGCTAAACTGCTTACAGGCGTTCTCCACTTCCCCCGGAAGCCAACCTACCTACCTGTGCGGCAGGAGAATCCATGCCAGTCGTCGAACTCGTGGCGGTCACCAAAGCCTACGAGAGAAAGCTTGCCGTCGACCGCCTCAGCCTCTCCATTGACGCGGGCCAGATGTTCGGCCTGCTGGGACCGAACGGAGCGGGCAAAACCAGCTCCATCCGAATGATGATGGGGATCACCATGCCCGACTCCGGCCAGGTGAAACTCTTCGACAAGCCCTTCGAGCGGCGCAGTCTGGACCGCGTCGGCTATCTGCCCGAGGAGCGCGGCCTGTACAAGAAAATGAAGGTGCTCGAGCAGCTTATCTTCCTCGGCCAGTTGCACGGCTTGCATGCCGAAGAAGCCCGCAAGCGCTCGGTGGACTGGTCCAATCGGCTCGAAATTGCCGATGCGCTGGACAAAAAAACCGAAGAGCTCTCCAAGGGCATGCAGCAAAAGATCCAGTTTATCGGCTCCATCCTTCACGATCCCGGCCTCATCGTCATGGACGAGCCGTTCAGCGGCCTCGACCCAATCAACGCCGTGCTTCTGGAACGCAGCCTTCTCGAACTCAAAGACAAAGGGCGCGCCATTCTCTTCTCCACGCATCGCATGGACCAGGTGGAGAAACTCTGCGACTCGATCTGCCTCATCCACAACGGCGAAGCGGTTCTCTCCGGCCGCATGCGCGAGATCAAGAACCGCTACGAACGCGACCACGTGATCGTGGAATTCGAGGGCAACCCCGCTTTTCTCACCAGCGACCAGGTCGCCGAGGCGAAGAACTTCTCCGGCCACGCCGAAATCCGGCTCAAGCCTCATGGCGACGCGCAAAAACTCCTCCGCGAGGCCTCTTCCGTGGCCACCATCTACCGGTTCGAACTCGTCGAGCCCTCGCTCGAAGAGATCTTCATCCGCACCGTGGGAGGAGAAGCTTATGCGTAACCTGCTGCTGGTGGCGCGCCGCGAATACCTGGAGCAGATTCGGGGCCGCGCCTTCCGCCTTTCCACCATCGGCCTGCCGTCACTCTTCGTCATCATCGTCGCCATCGCGTACGCTTCCTCGCTCGGCCTCGGCATGCACAAGCATCTCGTTGTCGCCTCGCCCAATCCTGTGCTCGCTGGTCAGGTGCGCGATCAGCTCTTGATCGGCAGAAGGCATGACGCCGCGATTGCAGTCGTGGCGCCCTGCCCGCCCGAAATGCGCGCTGCGCTCATCAACGAGATTCGGGCCAAAACCATCGACGGCGTGCTGTGGATCGCCGCCCCGGCCGACAGCAAACCCATCGCCGCCTATATCTCGAACTCGGCCGGCGACTTCATCACCGCCTCGCATCTCGACAACGCCGTCAACAACGGTCTGATGGAAGCGCGGCTAACCGGGGCCGGTCTCGATTCCGCCCAAGCCGGCGCCATCGTCAACGGCGTCTCGATCGAGACCTACCAGGTGAGAAAAAACGGAACCGTCGTCAAAAGCAACGCCGAAGCTTCTTTTTGGAAGGGCTACGCGATGGCGTTCCTGCTTTCGCTCACCACCATGATCTATGGCATGAACGTGGCCCGCTCGATCATCCAGGAAAAAACGTCGCGCATCTTCGAGGTGATGCTCGCCACCGTCAAGCCTACCGAGATGCTGGCCGGCAAGCTCATCGGCGTGGGCGCTGTGGGTCTTACGCAAATCGCCATCTGGCTCGCGGCCGCGGTGGCCATCGTAGGCTCGCCCTTTGCGACGGCCATGCTTACCGGCCAGTTCTCGCTTCACTTCTCCTGGTTCGAAGGCTTGCTCTTCCCCGTCTACTTCGTTCTGGGCTATCTGCTCTATAGCTCGCTCTTCGCCGGCCTCGCCGCCACCTGCGAAACCGAGCAGGAACTGCAGATGTATATGCCTCTGGCGGCCGCGCCCACCTGGCTCAGCTTCGCCCTCATTATCCTCATCGTGAATGACTCGAACTCTTTCTGGTCCGTGGCCTCCTCGCTGTTTCCGCCTACTGCGCCCATCTGCATGTTTCTGCGCATGGCCTCGGAAACCCCGCCCGCATGGCAGTTCGCCGTCTCCATCGCGCTCCTCATCGTCAGCATCTGGGGCACGCTCTGGTTCTCCTCGCGCCTCTACCGTATCGGTATTCTCATGTATGGCAAGCGCGCCACCATCCCCGAGCTCTTCCGCTGGCTTCGCTATAGCTGAGCCTGCCGCTCCGCCGATTGCAAGACATCGCGCCTTGTGGCGCCCGGCAACTTGTGCGTTCTCGCGCGCCGGGTTCAGCCGTTGAACCTAAACCACACCATCATCCCCATCTTGACCGCGACCATCGTGAGTAAAACCGCGAGCAAGTCCCACTGGACCAAGTGGTCGTGAAGGAAGCGATATTCGAAGAGCGCCACGGCGACCAGCGCGCCCAGGATGCCGGCCAGGCTCGTCGAGCGCCGGCGATGCTCGAGAAATCGTTCGTCGACAAACTTACCGAAGTAAGGCGCCTTGCTCAGAGGATGACCCATGGCTGATCTCCAGTTGAAAGATTTTGTCGGTGGAACAGGAAAACACCCTGGCGAACATCAGCGCCAGCTCCAGGCTCGGCACATAGCGGCCCCGTTCGATGGAGTTGATGCTCTGACGCGACACGCCAACGGCATGGGCTAGCTGCTCCTGGGTCCACCCCCGAAGTGTGCGCAGCTCTTTCACTCGATTTGCAATGATCCATGCCATGTAAAGCTAACTTTCCATATCAAGGTACTGCGATTCCAAGTTAATGTCAAGCCAGCTTTCCACTTTTTCGGCTCTTTTTTCAGGTGGGCTTCGCAGGACGGGACACACGGAACATGGCCGCGACGTACCAGGCAACGGCGGCAAAGATGCACACCAGCGCAAAGGGCATAAACGCCGCGGGAATGCCCGCGCCAGGATGCCGGGCCGCCCGGAGCGCAAACCATTCGAGGCCGGCAAAGAGCCAAGCTAGCTCGAATTTGAGCCACGC
>JASHTU010000312.1 GCA_030040395.1 Acidobacteriaceae bacterium | reverse complement strand
GTAAACCCGCCGCTCGCGACCGCTGGCCTTTTCCGCGCGGGAGCGGAGGAGACCGGCGCGCTCCAGTCCGTGGAGGAGCGGGTAGAGTGTGCCTGGCCCGATACGATAGCCGTGGCGCTCCAACTCCTCTTTCATCGCCAGCCCGAAGATCGGCTCCTGAGAAGCATGCACAAGCACGTGGATTCGAATCAGGCCGTAAAACAACTCCTGCCTGTGATCCATCATAGGATTCACTATACCTTCGCACCAGCTGCCGCGTATTGCTTATGATCGAATTTCGATATATAGTTCGCAGCAGGTGGTTTTTTCTTCCTCAGCAAGCCGACAATCTTGTTCAAAAGGGATTTTCGATGAGGATGCGTGTTCATTGGCCGGCGGTATCGCTATTCGTTCTCTTCTTTCTATGCGGTCCGCGGCTTTGGGCGCAGGGACCTCCCTATCAGACCGACGACCCCGTGCCGGTCGATCTGCACCATTACGAGTTTTACATCTTCGGCGGGATCGACGGGACAACAGCGGAGATTGACTCCACCGGCCCGGCCTTCGAGTTCAACTGGGGCGCGATTCCCCGGGTGCAGCTTCACGCCATTCTGCCCTGGGGCGTAGTGGCGCCCTCGAACAACCCGGTGTACGCGCCTGGCGGCGTGGGGCCCACGGCATTCGGCTTGACCGACATGGAGCTGGGGACCAAGGTTGCCTTCATCAAGGAGAGCCCGCATTTCCCGCAGCTCGGAACCTTTCCGATGTACGAGATGCCCACCGGCAATTACGACAAGGGTCTGGGCGTAGGAAAGGTCTGGTACAAGATTCCCATCTGGCTGCAAAAGAACTGGGGACATTGGCTATTCGACGGTGGAGTGGGATATGAGGTGGTCAAGCAGACGCAATACCGGAACTTTCCTTATACGGGGTGGTTACTCAAGAAGGAGCTGAGCGAGAGGCTGGAACTGGGGGTCGAAGTTTTCGCGCACGCGCGCGAGGGCTTTGCCGCCGCGCAGACGCAGGCGGCCACGATGATCGACGCGGGCGGCTATTACCACTTCAAACACAATCCCAACAAGCAGTTTTTGTTTTGTTACGGCCACTCGATCGCCGGCCAGACTGAGAACTATGCCTACGTGGGCATGTACTGGACCTGGGGAAAAGACGCCAAGCCGCCGGCTGCCAGCGGGCTGCTCGGCGGCGCGCCGGGAGGCAATGGCTTCGAGGGCGGCTGGAATTTCTGAGCGCTCCCTCGTCTCGCTGAACCGCAATCGCGCAGGTGGAGAAATCGGATCATGGAAATCACCGATCGCGCTCTCTGGACTCTGATTCACGGTATGGGCTTTGGCGCCTTGTATCTGCTTGGGTGTTCGGGAGCGCTGATCGAGCTTTGGCGGCGCTACTCGCCTCAAGCCGACGCTTCGCCGGCCGCTCGCGACGAGACCTTCTTGCGCCTCTATCTCGCCGCTATGGCGGTGCTCGCCTGGGTTGCGGTACTCACCGGGACCTACCTGATCTATCCGTGGTATCGCGCCACGCCGCCGCCGGGAACTGCAAATCTTGCCGCCTTTCCGCAACGGCTGCTTATGGCCAGCCCTGCGACCAGCGCCTGGCACTCCATCGGCATGGAGTGGAAAGAGCACGTGGCCTGGCTCGCGCCCATCTCCATCACCATGGCCGCCGTGGTGTTTTTCCAGTACGGCCGCGGCCTCCGCCGCCATGCGCCGCTCCGTTCGGCGGTGCTCTGCTTTACCCTGGTTTCGTTTCTAGCCGCTGGCATCGCAGGCTTCTTCGGCGCGATGCTGGTGAAGCACGCGCCGGTCGAGGGCGGCCCGATTCTGCACATCGTTCGCGGAGAGTGATCATGGGCGTTCCAACCAGTTCCATTGCTTCCGCTCAGAAAACCGCCGCAGCCCCGCCCAACGGCGCCGGCGCAGCGGCCATTCTCGCCGCCGGCACCGGCGCCTTTTTGCTCGCTGTCTTTGCCATTGCGGGCGACAAAGTTGCCTCTCTGAAAAGCTTCTTCACTTTCTCAAATCCCACCGGGCCGCTCTCCGGCGTGACCACATGCACGGTGGTCGGTTGGCTGATCGCCTGGGCTGTCTTCCATGGTCTCTGGCGCCGGCGTGACGTCGCCATCAGGCCGGTGGCCATAGCGGCGGTTGTGCTGCTCATCCTGAGTTTGCTGCTGACCTTCCCGCCCATCGTGGATCTCTTTTGAGGGCTCAGCATAAAGCAACAGATTTTCGTTCAACAAAAAAATGCGCCGGAGCCTGGTTTTTCGAGCTCCGGCGCAGGAGTATTCCGGCTTGGTTTATTCGAATGCGGCTGTGGCTGTGTCGGTCAGATCCAATCCATCCACGTGACGCGCAAGCAGCACCACCTGCCCTGTGGTCGGGTTTTTCAGGAGCAACCCGACGACGCGAATGTTGAGGCCGTCGTCGATATCGCTGAATGCGCCGAGGCCGTAGCGGAAGTCCGAGTTACCTCCCAGATAAACGGTGATGGTTTCCGGAATCAGAACGCCGGCGAAGCCATTGACATTCATCTGGAACGAGCCTTGCCCCGGTTTCTGGCTGCCCGGTACAACGGTTCCGTTAAATCCCCAGTTCCGCAGCGTGACCCGATTCACAGTGACGGCGTTGGCGTTGGCCGCGCCGGTCGCCGGGCCGCCCACGGCCACGGCCTGGCCGGCCACCATGGCGCTGGAGTTGAAGAGGAATTCGGTGAACGGATTGTGCATCCAGTAGATGAAGAATTTCTCGTTGCCGGTCAAATTCACCTGCGCAATCTGCCCCAGAGTCAGACCGGTATTCGTGGGCAGCAACCCGCGCACATACAGATCGAAGCTCGTGGCCGTCCCCGTGGGCGGAGTCACGTAGGTCACCTGGCCGGCGGCGTAGAATCCGCTATCGGAGAGGATGGCCACTTCGTCCGCGTCCAGGGTGAGTGAGGCCTTGTCAAATTCACCGGAGACCTCGACAATGCTGCTGGTATTCAATGCATTGAACGACGCGTCGCCATCCCACTCGGTCTGTCCGTTGACGTTGATCGTCAGCTGCAAACCGTCGGCTCGCTGCACCACGAACGACTGCGCGCTGCTGTCCACACTCACCACGCCCCCATCGAGTTCGTCGATGTGTCCGCCGCTGTCGGTGTTGGCCACCGCGCTCACATTAAAGGTGGGCGTGACGGTGATGTTGCCGCTGGAGTCTATGGTGATCGACTTGTGCAGATCGAAGTCCACGC
>JASHTU010000311.1 GCA_030040395.1 Acidobacteriaceae bacterium | reverse complement strand
CAGCGGCGGTTGAGGCGCTCGTAAAGCTGCTGGCGCGGAGGGTTGAGGCCGATGCGCAAAAGGCGGAAGCCGGTGAGTGGGTCGCGGGCGAGAATTTGCGACATGGGCCGGCGCGCGGCGAGGCAGATTTCGAGGGCGCGGATGAGCTTGGGCGTGTCGTTGGCGTGAATGCGCGCCGCGGAGGCAGGGTCGAGCCGCGAGAGCAGGCGATGGAGCCATGCACTGCTGCGCCGTTCCGCGCTGCGGCGCAGGCGGGCGCGCAGATCTTCCTGCCGCCCGGGGCCAGTGAACAGGCCCTCGGTGAGCGCGCGCAAGTAGAGCCCCGTGCCGCCGGTGACCATGGGCAGGCGCCCGCGCGCCGCAATCTCCCCGAGTGCGGCGCGCGCGCGCCGGCTGTATTCGCCCGCGGTGAAGGGTTCGTCGGGATTCGCCACGTCGATGAGGTGATGCGGGACACGCGCCCGTTCCTCGCGCGTGGGCTTGGCCGTACCCAGCTCCATGCCGCGATAAACGGCGACCGAGTCGCAACTGACGATTTCTCCCTGAAAGCGCTCGGCCAAGGCGAGGGAAAGGGCGGTTTTGCCGCTGCCGGTAGGGCCGAGAAGGAGCACTACCAGGGGGAGAGGATCACACTCCAGGCTGTTTGTTCCGGAAGCATTCGCTTCCGTAGGGCTGCTGCACGTAACGCCCGTCCGCGAAGGATCTGCGGCGAAACCGCCGCTCGCCGTCCGCGCAGGACTCATGGACGCCACCAGCCGGGCGCGAAGATCCACTTGGGATTGGTATGGAAGAGCCACCAGATGCAGATACCGGCGGCGATCAGGAGCAACCCGAAGATCTGGTTGCGGCGGTAGACGCGCCTCTGTTCGTCGCGGCGGGCCTTTTCCGCGAGTTGCTGCTGGTAGGGCTTGATGCGGCGCTGGACCATGGTGGGTCAACCTGGGCGAACAGTCGCTCCTGCTCGCCTCCGGCATCAGTATAGGGTCTCGCCATTTTGCCCGCCTTGTTGCGCCTTCTGCGTTTGACTTCCCAGGGTCTGGTTGCCGACCATTACTTTTCGGGGCGCGCCGGACAACTGGGGCGCGCCGGACGGCGAGGGGGCGCGGATTGCGGCGATGAAGGTCTTGATTCTTGGTTCGGGTGGGCGCGAACACGCCTTGGCGTGGGCGGCGGCGCGCAGCCCGCGGGTGACGGAGGTGGTGTGCGCGCCGGGCAACGGCGGCATGGCGCAAACCGCGCGCTGTGCGGCGGTGAATCTGAAAGACCTGGAATCGATGGTGCGGCTGGCCGAGGCCGAGCGGCCGGAGTTGACGATTGTCGGACCGGAGTTACCGCTTTCGCTGGGCGTCGTGGACGCCTTCCGGGAACGGAAATTGCGGGTGTTTGGGCCCACAAAGGCGGCGGCCATGTTGGAGACCAGCAAGGGCTTTGCCAAGCGCTTTTTGCAGCGGCACAACATCCCCACCGGGAACTACGCTGTCTGCGCCACAGCCGCCGAGGTTGAAAAAGCTGTGGACCTCTTTCACCCGCCGATCGTAGTCAAGGCGGACGGGCTCGCGGCGGGCAAGGGAGTCATCATCTGCCCCTCGCGGCCCACAGCGATCGAGGCCGTGCAGGGACTCTTTTCCGGCGAGCTGCTGGGCGCGGCGGAGTTGCAGGTGGTGATCGAGGACTTCCTCGAGGGCGACGAGATCAGTTTTCTCTGCCTGAGCGACGGGAGCCACGTGGCTCCGCTGGCGCCGGCCCAGGACCACAAACGCATTGGCGAAGGCGACACCGGGCCGAATACCGGCGGCATGGGCGTGTATTCCATGGACGCCATGCTCGATCCGGGCATGACGGAGTGGATACTGCGCCACATTGCCGAACCGACCGTGCGCGGCATGGCCGACGAAGACGCGCCTTTCACGGGCGTGCTGTATTGCGGGCTAATGATGACGGCGCGAGGACCGCAGGTGCTGGAGTTTAACGTGCGGTTTGGCGACCCTGAGGCGCAGGCGATCCTGGTTCGGCTGGAGAGCGATCTGATCGACGCGCTGGAGGCGGCCATTGACGGCCGGCTTGCGGAAACCGAGCTGCGCTGGACTCCCGGGGCGTCAGCGTGCGTGGTGGCCAGTTCGGCGGGCTATCCCGGAAGTTATAAGACGGGTTTGCCGATCGCGGGCTTGAGCGCCGCGGGCCAGGTTCCGGGAGTGCAGATTTTTCACGCGGGAACGGCGGGGGCAGGCGGGCAACTGGTAACGGCCGGCGGGCGGGTGCTGGGCGTCAGCGCGGTGGCCGACTCGCTGGAGGAAGCGCTCGACCGCGCCTATGGCGCCATGGAAGAAATCAGTTTCGAAGGCATCTATTACCGGCGCGACATCGGCCGGCGCGCGCTGAAAGGAGCGGCAAACGTATGAGCGTTGGAGTGACGTTGGAAGAGTTGTTGACCTGGAATGACGAGTCGGCGCATTTCTGGAAAGCCCATCTGGACGCCAACCCCGCGCTGCTCCAGTTGCCCTGCGACATCGGCGGCACGAAAAACGTGCAGGAGTTCGTGCGCCATATTTGGGGGGTGGAGCTGCGCTGGGGACAGCGGCTGGCGGCGCTGCCGGTGACGGCCCGCGAAGCCATGCCCGCCGGACCGCTGGAGGCTCTTTTTTTCCTGCATCGCGAGGCGCAGGAGATCTTCCGCAACTTGCTCGCGGCGCCCGAAGCGAACTGGGACGAGACGTACTTTCTTGATTTCGACTGGATTCCCGCGGAGGAGCGTGCCGTCTCGAGGCGCAAGGTGGCGGCGCACACCTTCTTCCATAGCCAGCGGCACTGGGCGCAACTGGCTACTTTGGTGCGCACATCCGGATTCCCCACAAAGTTCCGGGGCGACTTGCTCTTCAGTCCTGCGCTGCGCTAAACGGAGCCGCCTGGAGCTTGGGCTGCTGCTGCCTCTGATAGCAGGAGCGGCAGAGCACCGGCCTGCCCTGCGTGGGTTTGAATGGCACCGTGGTTTCCGTGCCGCACTCCGAGCAGGTAGTCCGGGTCTCCGGACGGACCCGCAGCGAGCCGCGGGCGCGCTTGGCCTTGCACTGCTTGCAGTGCTTGGGGTCATTCTTGAACTGCTTGTCGTAGAAGAAGACCTGCTCACCGGCTGTGAAAATGAACTCGGCGCCGCAGTCGGTGCACTTGAGTACTCGATCCGTGAATTCCATAACCGGCTTCCCCGGAACAGGGAAGTACACCGAAATCGGCCATGGGGGAACGCATCTGCCGGTCCCGGCTCCCTGTCTCCGTTCCTATTGCTCTGAAAAGGGCCCGGACCGCATCAAAAGAAGAGCGGCTTACACATTTGGCCCCCGAAACCGGGAGTCGCAGAATGCAAGGGTGCAAATAAGTTACAAGGGTTGCAACGGTGCGACGACCTCGCGAAACGCTGTTCCGGTCTTTTCTCTAACTTGGCGGCATCCGAGGAAGCCGCCAGAACAGCGCTTACGCGATGGGATGAGAGTTAGTCCTGCTCTTTGCGAGCTTTCTTGCGATTCCGCTTGCGCGCCAAAGCTGCTTTGACGCGACGCTTCTCGCCGGGCTTCAGATAATAGGAGTGACGCTTCACTTCCTTGATGATGTCCTCCTGTTGCACCTTCCTCTTGAACCGGCGCAGCGCATTTTCAAGCGGTTCGCCTTCCTGTACGCGAACCTCGGCCAAAGAGTTTCCACCTCCAAACCTGCCAACAGGCTGCAGCTATAATACTGGAATTTCAATCTAACTGCCACTCCCCTAGGAATTCCCCTAGTGAATTAGTAGGGGTTCCCCGAGTGATTTAGATCACAATTAATCTGCGGTTTCGCGCAGCAACTTAGCACCAGCTATTAACTTTCTCACGGCGAAAGTTAGTCGCCCGGCGAGAGTTAGTCGCCAGCTTTGCCACCAAAGCGGCGGAGCTTTTCGAGCGTAGCGGCGGCTTGGCCGGAGTCGACTGCTTCGGCTCCCATAGCGACCCCCTGTTTGAGGTCGTCGGCGAGGCCCGCCGCCACCAGGGCAGCCGCGGCGTTGAGTAATACAATATCGCGGCGCGCACCGGGAATGCCGGTGAGCACATCGTAGAGGAGTGCAGTGTTAGTGGCCACGTCGCCACCGATGAAGTGGTCGAGGGTGGTGCGCGGGAGCCCCGCCATCTCCGGCGTCACGCGGGCGGCCTTGAGCGTAGATTCGCCATTCTCCGACTCCTCAACGCGCGCCACCACCGACTCGCCGGTGGTGGTCAGCTCGTCGATGCCATCTCTGCCGTGGACGACGAAGGCCCGCTTGGCGCCCAGTTCCGCCAGGGTGCGCCCTACCAGCAATACCTTGCTGGGGGCGAGCACGCCAATGACCTGCGTGCGCGCGCCCGCGGGGTTGGTGAGCGGGCCGCAGAGATTGAGGATGGTGCGAAAACCGAGCGCTTTTCTCAGCGCGCCCAGGGCCTTCATGGCCGGGTGATAGAGGGGCGCGAAGAGGAACATGAAACCGGTTTCGCGCAGGCACTCGACGGCACGCTCGGGCGATAGGGCGATGGGCACGCCCAGGGCTTCGAGGACGTCGGCCGCGCCGCAGCGCGAAGTGATGGCGCGGTTGCCGTGCTTAGCCACTTTGGCCCCGGCGGCCGCAGCCACCAGCGCCGCGCCGGAAGAGATGTTGAAGGTCAAAGGCCCCCCGCCGCCAGTGCCAACCACATCAACCAGCGCGTTGCGCTCCTCCCGCGCGAGGGGCATGGGCAGGACGTGGGCGCGCATGACCTCGACAAAGCCTGCGAGCTCCGGAGCTTGCTCGCCGCGCGTGGCCAGAACCGCCAGCAACGCCGCAACTTCGGCCTCGGGCGTGGCTCCCGAAAGAATCTCCTCGAGCGCGCCGGCGGCTTGCTCCCGCGTGAGCACGGCGCCATCCTCAGCCAGCGGCTTCAACAACTCCTTCACCAAACCCATACCACTCCATGGTAAAGGCGCGGCCCGCACGCAACCCGCGCGTTGCTCCTCCTTTGTCCGCCAAGATAGTATTTGAGTTGCCGCTTCAGCTTCGCGCCCGCTGCGTTAAAACGAGCGCAACTCCGAATCCCCTGAGCGGCAGCACAGCAGGCGACACACAATCCAACATGAAAATTCACGAGTATCAGGCAAAGGAAATCCTGGCGAAATATGGCGTGCCCGTGCCCAAGGGCGAAGTGGCCAACACGCTGGAAGAAGCCAACGACGTGGCGCGCACGCTGTTCGCCGAGGGCGCCAAGGGCGTGGTGGTAAAGGCGCAGATTCACGCCGGCGGCCGCGGCAAAGGCGGCGGCGTGAAGGTGGCGCGCACTCGCGAGGAGGCCGAGCTTTACGCCAAAAACATTCTCGGCATGACGCTGGTGACGCACCAGACCGGGCCCCAGGGCCAGAAGGTGCAGAGGCTGCTGATCGAAGAGACCGCGGCCATCGACCGCGAACTGTATCTCGGCATCGTGCTCGACCGCGCCGCAGGGAAGCTGGTCTTCATGGCCTCGCAGGCGGGAGGCATGGAGATTGAAGAAGTGGCCGCCAGGACGCCGGAGGCCATCTTCAAGGAGACCATCGATCCGGCGGTGGGCTTTGGCGCCTGGCAGGCGCGCAAGCTGGCCTTTGCGCTGGGCCTTAAGCCGGCGCAGATCAACCAGGCCGTGCATTTTTTCCAGAGCCTGTACAAGGCGTTTGTCGAAACCGACGCGTCGCTGGTGGAGATCAACCCTTTCATCACCACTGCCGACGACAAGCTCTTCGCGCTCGACGCTAAGATCAACTTCGACGATAACGCCCTGTTTCGCCACGCCGACATCAAGGCGCTGCGCGACATTGCCGAAGAGGACCCCTTGGAAGTGGAGGCGAGCAAATACGCGCTCAACTACATCAAGCTGGACGGAACCATTGCCTGCATGGTGAACGGCGCGGGCCTGGCCATGGCCACCATGGACATCATCCAGTACGCCGGCGGCAGCCCGGCGAACTTCCTCGACGTGGGCGGCGGCGCTACGCAGGAGCAGATCGAGCACGCCTTCGGGATACTGCTTTCGGACGCCCACGTGAAGGCCATCTTCATCAACATTTTTGGCGGCATTCTGCGCGTCGACCGGCTGGCGACCGGGGTGGTGGCCGCGGCGCGTAACCTGCATGTGACCGTGCCCATTGTGCTGCGCCTGGAAGGAACGAATGTCGAGGAGGGACGGCAGATTCTCAAGGAGTCAGGCCTCAACTTTCAGGTCGGCGCAACCATGAAGGAAGCGGCGGAGCTGGTGGTGAAGGCAGCTTCTAGTGTAGTGCGTCATAAGTAATAACGATTATCGTTGGGATGCGTCCATACTGTTGGAGGACAGTATGCGGACGGCACTGCGAGTTGAACTCAGCCCCAAGCAGAGAGCAGCACTGGAGCGGTTGGCGCGGCAACG
>JASHTU010000310.1 GCA_030040395.1 Acidobacteriaceae bacterium | reverse complement strand
GCAGGGCGGTGACAAGAGCCATTCTCAACTCCTTTTCCAGAACCGACACATTGCCGCGCCCGGGTCCATCAGCGCCTGCGCTTCGCATGCGCGGCGCAGGGGCAAAGGGCGTGCGCCGATCGTCTCCGCGCGCAACTCCCGGCGGACAAGACGCTCGTCAACCACCTTCATTAGCAACGCAAAGCTGATTCAGGGCGCCATAAAGCAGCTTCTGATCGTGAATCATATCGGGGCCAACTTGCGAGGTCAATGCGAAGGCCGCGCCAATGACTCCGCTCTTCCCCGTTCGGCGTCGACGGCCACAAATTGAAAGAACGGACTTGAGAGCATTCAAACTCCCTTGGCCATTTGTTGCTCCTTCGTCCGCGTCGACCACCTTCCCCGTGAATCCTGTGTCTGGTTTAAACCACTCGCTAACGGCGTGGGCTTTGACCGCCCGGATGTCGTGCCGGGCGCTCCAGTTTATATCCATACCGGCCACTCATCCGCTCATTATCAATGGGTCAACGCAAATGCGTTCATCACAAATTCGACCGGCACGTTCGGAACGGCGGGACGCTTCAGCCTGCGCACCCCGGCTATTCCGACGTCGACGCCGCCATTAGACGCACCTTCAAACTGACTGAGAGTTTCATCCTGGATACGCGTGTAGAGGGATTTGACGTCACTAATCATCCCAACTTCGGCGGACCGACTCCTTCCATCGGCGACGGTCTCGGTGAGAACACGACGTTCTCGTTGATTAACTTTGGCCGCAATATTACTTCGGGCGATCCTCGCATCCTGCAAGGCCCCTTCAAGATCATCTTCTAAACTGGCAATGAAGCGCCCCATGGAATCGGATCGCGCATCCGGTTCCAGGCGCTCGCGAGTGGAGCGCGCAACCAATTACGAACCTGCAGCCTGCGCAATCGTGGGCCACAGCGGGCGAAGACGCCGGGTGCGATTCAGCCACGGCGGGGAGGCTTGATCATCGTGATGACTGAACAGCTTTCGACAATGCAGCGGAGGGAATTTCTAAAACTCGCCGGCGCGACCACATTTTGCAGTCTGGCCCCGGCCGCGATGGCGGCTTCGCCTTACCGTATTTCCATCCTCCTCGACCGCAACGACGCCAACGCTTCCGCGCCTTCTGTAAAATGGGCCGCGGATCGCCTGCGCGCAGCATTGGCCGCGAAAGGCGTCTCGTGCGTGATCATCGCGTCTCCTGCGCAGGTCACGGGCTCCAACCTCTGCGTGGCCGCGAGCGCCAGTTCTGGATTGGGCGAAAGTTTTCCGCTGGCTGGCTGCGCACGCAGCGTCCCGGACGGTTTTAGGCTCGCTGCCGGCAGTCTCGCGCAGTCGCCGGCAATTCTTGTTTCCGCAAACGAACCGCGCGGCCATGTCTACGGTTTGCTCGAATTGGCGGAGCGTGTGCAGTTCAATCCGGATCCGATTGAGGCGCTATATGCCGCCGATGCTGTCGACCAGCAGCCGGCCAACGAAATCCGCTGTGTGAGCCGTTATTTCTGCAGCGAGATCGAAGACAAGCCCTGGTATTACGACAAGGATTTCTGGCGCGGATATTTGGATACGCTTGCGGCCAGCCGCTTCAATCGCTTTTGCCTTGCCTACGGCTTGGAGTACGACTTCCCCCGCGGCGTGACGGATGACTATCTCCACCTGCCCTATCCCTATCTCGTCGAGGTCCCCGGCTATAACAACGTCCGTGTCATGCAGTTGCGGTCGCCTTACGGCGAACTGCTTCCGCAACCCATTCCACTGAGCGCGGAAGAACGCAACCGAAATTTCGAAGCGTTGAAATTTATCGCCGCGGAAACGGGCGCACGGGGACTGCATTTTCAATTAGGCATCTGGACTCACGCATATGAGTGGACCGATAGCCCCAACGCCTATCACCATATCGATGGACTTACGGCGGAAACACACGCTACTTACTGCCGCGATGCTTTGGCTATCATTCTCAAGGAGTGTCCCCAGATTCAAGGGCTCACCATGCGCGTTCATGGCGAAAGCGGAATTCCCGAAGGGAGTTATCCATTCTGGAAGACCCTGTTTGAAGCCATTGCCGGCTGCGAGCGCACCGTCCAGATCGATATGCACGCCAAGGGCGTCAATCAAACCATGATCGACATTGCCGCGGCCACGGGCATGCCGGTTACGCTGGGAGCCAAGTATTCCGCCGAGCACCAGAGCCTGGGTTACAACCAGGCCGATATCCGCGCCCTGGAGATTCCTCGTCCCGGCCAAAAAGAATCCAAGCTTTTCAGCTTGAGCGCGGGCTCCCGCCTGTTCACGCGTTACGGATATGGAGATTTTTTGAAGGAGGGCTCACGCGCCAAGGTGCTTTTCCGTCTCTGGCCGGGGACCCAGCGCCACTTGCTTTCGGCCGATCCCGAGATGGCCGCGGCTTACGGGCGGACTACGCATTTTTGCGGCGCCGTGGGGCTGGACTTGATGGAGCCCTTGACTTTCAAAGGACGTGAGGGCTCGGGCATTCCCGGCGGGCGTTGCGCGTATGCCGATGAGTCTCTCCAACCACACCAGGATTGGATGAAGTTCGAGTACTACTACCGCATATGGGGACGCAAACTGTACGATCCGGAGGCCACTGCAGAGGCTTGGCGCAGCCGAATGACCAGCGAATTCGGATCGGGGGCGGCGCAGATTGAAACCGCGCTGGCCAACGCCAGCCGCCATCTTCCGCTGGTGACTTCAGCGCATCTCCCCTCGGCCTCCAATCACGCCTTTTGGCCCGAGATCTACGACAACATGCCCATTGTCCTCGGCAGCGAGCGCTCGCCTTACGGCGATACCCCGGACCCGAAATGTTTCGGCACTGTAAGCCCTCTTGATCCCCAACTCTTCTCGACCATCGTGGAGCATGCGGCCGATTTGCTCGCCGCACGCGCCAATCCCAAGTACTCGCCGATCGAAGTCGCCCAGTGGCTTGAAGACTTTGCAGCGGCCTCCAATAGCGCGATGTCCGATGCACGTAGCGCTGCCTTCTCCAACACCGCCCCCTCGTTCCGGCGCATCGAGGAGGACATTCTCATCCAGAATGGCCTGGGCGCCTTTTTCGCCGCCAAACTACGCAGCGCCGTGCTTTTTGAGGTTTTCCAGCAAACCGGCGACGCACAGGCTGGCAAACTGGCCCTTGAACAATACCGCAAGGCGCGCGACGCCTGGGCCGACATGGCGGAGCGAGCCAGCAGGATCTATCAACTCGACATCACCTACGGCCGGGTTCCCATGCGCCGTGGAACCTGGAGCGACCGTCTGGCCGGCATCGATATCGATCTTTCCGCCATGGCGGCCAAGCTGGCCAACGCGCCTGCTCCCACGGCTCCGGCCCCCAATGCGGCACAAGCCGTGCAAGCCGCCATCGCAAAGCCGATGCGGCGATCCATTCCTTGCGCACACACTCCGCCTGCCAGTTTTCATCCCGGCGCGGCGCTCGCGTTAAGCCTCTCGGTTTCGGATACCCACACGAATAACGGGCCATTTTCAGTCCGTCTCTGCTATCGCCATGTAGATCAGGCCGAACGATGGCGGTCTGTCGATGCAGAAGCACGCAGCGGCGTCTTCAGCGCTTCCATCCCGGCGGATTATACGCAGTCCGCTTTTCCACTGCAATACTACTTCGAACTAGCGCAGGGGACCGATGCAGCGTGGTTCTATCCCGCCTTCAACGCGACGCTCTCCAATCAACCGTATTACGCCATCGCGAAGAGAAGCGCCTGATTCAAGCTCCGTGACGCGGAGGCCGCTTCCTCGGACGCTGCCGGATATATTTTTAAGGCTGCCTGGGATATCCTGGAATGTGCAGGAGACTCCGGAATGGTCCCGGTTCAGCTCCTCTCTTTGCCGATGTGCGGCCGATACCATAATCATTACGGGAAGCAGCAGATCGCTGAGGCATTTGCCGCCAAGAACAAGCCGACGCTCGAGATTTACCCCTCCTTTAACATTGCTCCGCAGAGCTTTCAGCCCGTTGTCTACCTCAATGAACAGCACGAACGGGAACTCACGGTCATGCGTTGGGGTTTGATTCCATTCTGGTCGAGGGACGGGAAGATTGGATATTCGACCATCAACGCAAAGGCCGAAACGGTGACGACGAGCGCCTTGTACAAGGAAGCTTTCAAGAGCCGCCGGTGCCTCGTGCCAGCCAGCGGATTTTACGAGTGGATGAAGACCGGCGAGAAGACCAGGCAACCATATTCGATCACCTTGAAAGACGGACTGATCTTCGCTTTTGCCGGCTTGTGGGACCGGTGGAAGGAAAAACAAACAGGCGCCGCACTCGAAACTTACACCATTATCACCACCGATCCGAACAAACTCGTCAAGCCCGAAAATGGTCCCGCCATCCACGACCGGATGCCGGTCATTCTCGCCCCCAAAGATTATGACCGTTGGCTGGCGCCGGCCGAACCATGGCGTTTGCCGATCGATTTATTGCGGTCGTTTCCCGCGGAAAAAATGAAAGCGCATAAAGTTAGTCGGGCAGTGGGAAATGTGAAGAACAACTTTCCCGAACTGTGCGAAGAAATGCGGCCCTGAATGATTCGGATCCGCGGAGCGGCCGAGAGTGGTTTTCGAGCGCCTGGATCGACCGGGGAGCGATGCATGAGCGCAGCTATCGCTACCGGGCTCGAAGGGCACTGAATGCGCTTGAGCGTTCTTCCCGCAATTTGATCGTGCGGAGGATCGAGCCCACTTAAAGCGGCGGCGCGAAGCGGCCGTCCACGGCGGTCCAGCCGCCATCGACGAGGGTAAGCGTTCCGGTCACGAACGACCCTGCGTCGGAGGCCAGATAAACCACGGCGCCTGCCATCTCATGCGGCTTGGCCCAGCGGCCCAGCGCGGACTTCTGCGCATAGGCGTTATACCAATCCTGGTTAGCGGCAATGGGCGCGGTCAGGGGCGTATCCACGACCCCGGGACCGATGGCGTTCACGCGCACGCCATGCGGAGCCAGTTCGGCCGCCAGCGCGCGGCACATTTGCAGCACGCCCGCCTTGGTGGCGGCATAGACGCCCTGCCCGGGCTCGACGGTCACTGCGCGAATGCTGGCGAAAGCAATAATGCTTCCTTTACCGCGCGCCTTCATGTTCCGACCCGCCGCAGTGATCAACCGGAACGTGCCCTTCAGGTTTAGGCTCATCACGCGGTCAAACTCGTCTTCCGTGATATCGAGCAGCGGCTTTCGGACATTGATGGCCGGGGTGCTGACCAGCACATCCAGGTCCGGCAGGTCGGCGACAATCCTGGCGGTGGCCGCGCCGTCGCGCATGTCAAAAGAGATGGCTTCCGCCCGGCCGCCCGCCAGGTCGATTTCGGTTGCGACTCTCTGCGCCCCCTCCAGGTTGAGATCTCCGCACAAAACGTGCGCCCCATGCGCGGCTAGTCCGCATGCCGCTGCTTCGCCGATCCCGCTTCCAGCGCCAACAACCAGCGCTTGTCTTCCGCTGAGGTCGAAGAGTTTCCTATAGTCGTACAATTGCGCGCTCCCTTGTTGCTGGCAGATGGCCGCCCTCTGCGAGCCGAAGGAAGCCGGCTCAGGATGGGCGGCAGACTTTGACTGTAATTCCTCCCGCGTGAGCTTGCCAATGCCCGCCGGAGCGTGGGGCCTGATGCGCCACCGGCGCAGGTTGAAATCCTGGCGTCACATGAATCTTCGCTTTACGCTCGTTGAGCGTCGGAGCTGAAGCGGAACGAAGAACGGTCGCATTTGGGCGCGGCCTCGAAAACCGCCTCGCCAAAGCGAATTGCGCCCATCACCAGGCTGGCGCTGCGCTTAATCGCCTTGTTGATGTGCTCGGCTGCTTTGCGACGGGCCGCCCTGGCGTCGCGGGAAGAAATGGCGTCCACCATGCGGATGTGCTCAGCAACCAGCGTAGGCCCGTACGGCTCGAATGAAAGGCCCAAGTAAAATAGCGCATCACGCGGATATGGATATTAACAACCGTGTCGAATAGACGAATCATGGATCGGTGATCGATCGGAGATCGGAAACTTGCGACGACATTTCGCAAATTGTTATACAGACTGTTGAGGTCCGGGAATTGTGAGATAGAGTGAAGCCACTCGTTACCACAAATCGCCGGTCTCTTTTGGCGCTCAAGCACACCTGCTCACTGTCCTCAAGGCCCTTTTTCATGTGCCTTTGAGATTTTCCGCAACATTCCCCGTTTGCGGCGATGGGGGAACTGTACCTTCGTATGGACACATTCGTTTCTGTCAGATCGACGCAGTTGCTTCTATCCAACTCGAGAATAGGAGACGCCATGTTCCAACGATTGCTTCTTTCCAACGCATCCGGGACCTTGAACCTTCGACGGGCGAAGGCGACCAAGGCGGCGCTGTTTGGCCTGCTCGCTTGCCTGCTGATCGCCCTGCCCGGGCGGGCCGGCGGGCAGGCTACCGGACAGGTTTCCGGCGTGGTGAGCGATCAGACCGGAAGTGTAATCGCGGGGGCCCGGGTAGACCTGGTCAGCGCGGCGACCAGCCAGGTACGAACCACGACTTCCGGCAACGATGGCGTCTTTACCTTTCCGCTGGTTGCGCCCGGGAACTACCAACTCCGCACCAGCATGACGGGATTCAGGACCAGCATCACCAAGCAGGTGGAGGTGCTGGTCAATGGCGCCACTCACGTGGACGTGAAGCTGCAGGTTGGCAACACGACGACACAGGTTACGGTTACGGGCGCGGCTCCCCTGGTCGAGACATCCAATGCGACGATGGGCGAGGTGGTGGACCAGGAGAGCGTGGTTGACCTGCCGCTCAACGGCCGCAACTTTGCGCAGCTCGGCACCCTGATGCCGGGCGTCGTAGCGGCGCCCGGCGGATTGGGCGGC
>JASHTU010000309.1 GCA_030040395.1 Acidobacteriaceae bacterium | reverse complement strand
GGCGAACGGCTGCGGCGCGATTTCGAGCGGCTCGGCTCCCGGCGGGGCGAACCGCTCGGCGCGGGCGAGGTTGCGGAACTCGAGGCGGCCGAAGCGGCGGGGATCGACAAAGCGCAGCTCGCGTCCGCTGGCCAGAGAGAGCCGGGCATGGGTGTGGCGGGCGACGGGCGCTTCGGGCTCCTTGACCAGCAATTGGCCGGTCATGCCAAGGTGGACGATCCATTGAGCGCCGGGAGACGCGGGCGGAGGGCCGCCGGAGGAGCAGCCGAGCTCGAAGACGACGTGCTTGCCGCTGCGATGGACGGCAAGGATGACGGATCCTTCGAGGCCCTTGGCTTGACGGGAGGGCGAAGTCTTAAAGGGCTCGCGATGGCTGCCGAACCAGGCCTGAACGATGCGGTCGCCACGCAGGCGCGCATCCACGGTGCGGGCCACGGTTTCGACCTCGGGGAGCTCCGGCATCGGTTCATTGTAGAGGACAGGGATCAGGGATCAGGAAACAGGGACCGGGGCTCGGTTGGAAACTAGGAGGCTTGAAGAGATTGGGTGGATGGTTGGCGCGGGGCGAGGAGCTCACGCGCTGCCTGGCGGCCGAGGCGGATGCAATCGGGAACGCCGATGCCGTCGTAGGCGTTGCCCGCCAGGCGCAGGCCTTCCAGCGCCCGAACCCGGGCGGCAATGCGCTGGATGCGCTCGCGATGGCCGACCGAGTACTGGGCCATGGCGCGGCTCCAACGCGCCACGCGGGCGTGTTCGGGCTCAAGGGTTGGCGGGAAGGTGCGCGGGCCGAGGATTTCCGTGAGCTCGCGGCGGACGGTGGCGATGAGCGTTTCGTCGGGCTGGGCGAGTTGAGCCTCGCGGCGAACGCCGCCGAGAAAGGCGCGGAAGACCGCCTTGGCCGGGGGCGTGCGGCCGAGAAACTTGCGGTGAGCGAAGGTGCAGGCGAGCATGGCGCGGCCTTCACTGGAGGGAACCAGGAAGCCGAAGCCCTGCGGCAGGTCCCCCAGGCGGGCCTCGTCATAGATGAGATTGACGGTGATTGAGGAGGAATATGGAATGGCGTCCAGATCAGCGGCGAGGGCGCCATCTACGGACGCGAGAAGCCCCGCCGCAGCCCACGCGGACGAAGCCACAATCAGGCCATCGTAAAGACCGGTCGCGCCCGCGGCTTCGACCTTCCACCCCGAGTCGGCGCGCTCAATGGCAACGACGGGCGCGTTGAGGCGCAGCGAAGCCGGGTCGAGACGAGCCACAAGAGCGGCGACCAACTGCGACATGCCGCCACGGAGAGCCGTGAACACGGGGCGCGGCGCGGCGGCTCCGCCGTTCGGCGTTTTGGACAGGTTCCTCACCCGTGCCTGCATGGTGCGGTGCGCGGCCAACATGCCTCGGGTGAGGGAGCCGAAGCGGGTCTCCATTTCGACAAGGCGTGGGAGGACGGCGGCGGCGCTGAGCTCGGCGGCGGCGCCGCCGTAGATGCCGCTCAGCAGCGGGTCGGCGAGGCGGTCGACGGCCTCGGCGCCGAAATGGCGCTCCACCAGAGCCGCCACCGACTCATCGCCTGGGTGGTCGAGGCGCGGAGGATGCAACAGTTCGACAGCCATGCGCAATTTGGTGGCGATGCTAAAAAGAGGAGTAAACGCAGTGGCGGCGAGCTTGGTGGGAACCAGGAACATGAGGCCGTCAGGCAGAGCGACGAGGCGGTTGTGGACGACGATGTGGGTTTTGCGGGCGGCGTCGTTGGAGGGCAGAAGGTCTGTTTCCAGGCCGAGCTCGCGGCACAGCTCGGCGGCTGCAGGCTTTTCGGTAAGGAACGAATCGGGCCCCTCTTCAAGGACGGCGCCATCCACAACCTCCGAAGCAAGCGAGCCGCCCAGGCGCGGGCGCGACTCATAAAGCGTGTATTGGATGGCTGCGTTTTCAGCGCGCGCCTTTTCGACTTCGTAGGCGGCGGCAAGCCCCGCTATTCCTCCACCGACGATCGCAATCCGCATTCCCGACATAACTCCATGGTAACGATCGTTCGCGGTTGTTGCGCCCTAGACCAGTTCCAGAGTTTCCGCGCTTGTGGTAGTTCAGTGTGAGGTGGCATTTACTTCCGCCCCAGCGAGCACAAATCAGTCGTTGGGGACCCCGGAAAGGAAAATGCCACTCGGTGTTTGTGGTTTCCAGGTACAGCAACTCTGGAACCGCTGTGGGGCCAAAGATGAAAGAGCCGTTCGTTCCGGCGGGTGCGGCGCCTTCCTCATCGCACCCGCCGGAACGAACGACAACCCGGACGGCCAGGAATAAAAACGTGGGGGAGGGCCTGATCAGCCGCGGGCGTAGCTCTCGAGAGCGTTGCGGCTGGGAATGGTGAGCGTGGAACCGTGCACGGCGACAAGGCGCCGGTTCTTAAAGACGGTGAGGGTGCGAGTAACGGTTTCGCGCGAGGCGCCGATGAACTCGCCGATCTCCTCGTGGGTGAGGGAAAGGCGGCAGCGCACGGGGGCGCCGCTCTGCTCGCCGGATTCGCTCCAGCCCAGCAACAGCCGGGCCAGCCGTTCTGGAGCCGACGCGGAGAGGCCCACAGTGCGCAACTGCTCGCAGGCAAGGTTGAAGCTGTGAATCATGTCGCGTGTGACGGTCTGGTACACCTCTGGGTGACGGGCAAGAAACTGGAGAAACACCTGGCGGGTAACGTGGGCGATCTTGGCCGGGTAAAGGGTCTCGGCAGTCATTTCGTAAGGGCGGCCGGAGATGACGGCTGTCAGGCCCAGCACTTCGCCCGCCTTGGCGATGCAGAAGCTGAGGCGGCGACCGTCGCTGGAGTTGATAGAGAGCTTGACTTCGCCCTCGAGGACGACCGCGATGTTTGTGGAGGGTTGCTCCTCAGAGAAGAGCACGGAGTGCGCCGGGTAGGAAGAGGGAAAGAGCAGGGACTCGAACGCCTCAAGAGCGGGTGCGGAGAGTTGAGCAAAGAAGTCGCCTTTGCGGTAGGCGGGAACCTGGCTACCAATTTTGTGCTCGTGCATGATGTGCATCTCAGTCTTCCTCCGTTTCCTAAATGGCTTAATTCCGTGCGATTTCGTTGGCAAGATACTGCGTCCAGAGTGTGCCGGTCAGAATCTCAGCTCCTGTTTGCGCGTAGATGGCGCGGAGGGTGCGAATTCCGTCGGCATCGGCAAAGGTAGTTCCGCGTAGATCGAGGGAAACCGGTTTGGTTCGAAGAGCGGTCGCGTTTTGCTCCCAGTAGCGGTCAAGTTCGGCCGCCCAGGGTCCGACGATCCGCCCTTCCAGCTTGATGGTGAAGATCTCCGAGTTGTTTTCCAACGTGATTTTCAACGTATGCTGGCTCGTCCTGCACCGTGCCCCTTAAGGAGCACGTGGCATGCCAAAGTTGTGACAAGCGTCACAAGTGGGAATAAGGCTTATAAAATGAAGTTGTTAGCGCGAAGAAGAAGGAATGGTGACGGCGGAGGCGAGACGAGATGACGAAGACGACATTTCGTCACGGAGACGACGGGGAGTCGCCGGAGCGCGATTTTACGGCGTGGAATCCCGGCGGGATGAAGCACCCGCCGTGTTGCCCAGCATAGTTACATGGATGCTGGCTTCGGCTTCTGGCACGCCGCCATCGTTGACCTGCACTTTGGCAGGCGCACCCTGAATTAGGATGCGCTGCGTGATTTCGCCGCGGGCGGGGACGAGCACACGCTGGGTGACGGAGGTGACGGCGGTCTGCACGGTGAGAGGCACCTCGGCAGCGGCGTAGCCGGAGTTGATGACCGTGACGCCAACGAGAGTGGCGCCGGCCCCGGCAGGCTCGGGATAAACTTTTTGGATGGTTAGGTCCGGCAGGCCTTTGTCGGCGTCGACCCAATCGGCGAAGAACCAGCTGAGATTCTTTCCTGGGCTGGCCCGTTCGACAAGCTTCTCGAACTCGCCGGGCCTGGGGCCGGGGCCATTATCTTCGATCAGGTCCTGGGCAGGGTTGTAAGCGCGGAAGGCGGCTGAAAGGGCGGCGTCGCCCACCAGGTCGCGCAGCATCCAGAGCACATAGGCGGCCTTGGTGCGGTAATAGATGGGCGAGTAGGCCTGAGCCAGCGGCAGTCCGGCGCTCTCGCCGGGACTTGAAGGTTCGGCGATGGCCAGCGCGGTCCGCGAGGCTTCGAGCGATTCGAGGGCCTTGGCGCGGCCATCCTCTTTTTCGATCCACAGCGTTCCCATGAAATTGGCTAGGCCCTCGTCCAGCCACACGGGCGGCGAGTCCGTTGATGTACATAAGAAGGCGTGGGTGAGGGCGTGGGCCATGACGGCGTCCAACTGCTCGGGCGGGCCTTGGCGGACGGCCGTGGCCAGGAGCGCGCCGGCCTCGAAAGGCGCATCCTGGGGGTCGGGCAGGTCGAGGATGGTCAAAGGCGAGCGTGGCTGCTGGCCCAACCAGCCTTGCAGGAACGGGGTTACGATGGACGCGGCCGAGGCCCAAGCGGGAACGGCGGCTTCGTCCGCAGGCAGGGTCCACAGGGTGGCGTTGGCGGCTTTCTCGGGTTTACGGACAGCGAGAAACAGGCTTGGCGATTCGAATCCGAGCGTCGCAGGTCCGGTGGCGGCCGTGGCTACGCCGGCGACGTCTCCGCTGCCATTGATGACGGTGAGCTGGACGGGATGGCCGTTGACCAGGGCCACGGTGGGCGCTTCGCCCTGGGGAAACTCGACGGTAAACCGCAGCCGGAAGCGCGCCCCTTCCATGCGAAGCTTTTGTTGGCCGATTTCGTCGAAGAGCTGCGCTCCGTTCCCGAGGAGGGCCGGGACGCTGGCGACGGGGTACCACACCACGTTGCCAAAGCCGCGCAGACCGGTGAAGTCGACGCCAATGCCGTCCCAATCGGAGTGCAGGGCTACATCGGCCGGGGTGCCGATGGCGATCAGACGCTGGGCGCTGGGCGCGATCTTGCCCGTATAGGTGACGTCGAGTTGGAGGGTCGCGCCCGGCGCGAGCGGTTGGGCCAAGGGCACGGCGGCCTCGTGCAACTGGCCGGTGTGGTCGGCGTCAGAATTGAGCGTGGCCACCGTGTAGGCCGCGTCGCGGGAGCCGACGCGGATCCGCTCCCAGTTGAGCGAGGAGGAGATTTGCAGGGGAATGCGCGCGAGCGGGACGGCCCCGTCATTGCGCACCGTCACCAGCGCGCGCACGGCCATGTACTGCTCGGCGGCGCGCAGGTGAACGTCCGCGTCGAGATCGGTGACGGTAACGGCCTGGCGCTCGGCGTTGGTTGCGACGGGCGCATTGACGATTTGGCCACTGGTCGAAGCAGCGGCGGGACCAACGGTGGTGGTTGTCTGGCCTTCGAGGTTTGTCGATCGCGAGTAAATGACCTGGCCGGCGGACAGTGGAGTAGGCGGCGGCGATTGCGCTGAAGAAATCGTAGGGAGGGCTGCAAGAGTGAGGGCGGCAAGCGCGGCGGCGGCTTTTGCCGCGCTGGCGCGTAACTCGGATTTTTCCGCCGCTCGCGACCTCCGGGCGAAAGCCAACATCATGAACCCAGGCCTTTCCGCGGTTTAGGTTTGGACGCGTCGGCCGGAGCGGGGAGAGCGGCGGCTGGTGCGCGGGCGGCCGCACGGCGCTGCCGGGCGGCTTCGTAAAGCACGACCGCGCCGGCTGCGGAGACGTTGAGCGAGCTGACGCCGCCGGCCATGGGAATGCGCAGCAGGTGATCGCAGGTGCGGCGCACGAGATCGTGCAAGCCGGCGCCCTCGCGCCCCAGCACCAGGACGGAGTCACCGGTCAGGTCGAACTGGTCGTACTCGGTGGCGCCGCGCTCGTCGAGGCCCACGATCCAGAGGTTGCGCTGCTTCAGCTCCTCGAGCGCGCGCACGAGGTTCACCACGCGAGCGATGCGGAGGTGCTCGGCGGCGCCGGCGCTAGCCTTGACGGCTGCGGGGCTGAGCGGGGCGGAGCGGCGCTCGGTGAGCACCACGCCATCTACTCCCGCGCCGTCGGCAACGCGCAGGAGAGCGCCGAGATTTTGCGGATCCTCGACGCCGTCGAGGGCGAGGATGAGGCGTTGCGTCGGCCGGGTCGCGTCGATCTGGGTTCGGCGCGGGTCGGGCGCATAGAGATCTTCGAGTGGGAGGAATTCCTGCGGCCGGACCAGGGCGACGACGCCTTGATGCGCCGCGGTGTTTGCGGTCAACGTCAATTGCTGGCGAGGCTCCTGACGCACGCGTACGCCGGCCTGGCGGCAGGCGGAAACCAGACGCTCGAGCCGTTCGTCGCGCCGCTCCCGCGCCACCAACACGTGGTCGAACCGGCGCCGCCCCGCGCGCAATGCCTCCTCGACGGGATGCAGGCCGTAGAGAACTTCCATAAGGCTAGTGTAGAGGGCGAAACAAGGGAACCAGGGAACCCGAAAGCAGGCGCTTGAACTGGGGCGAGAACTTGGCCGCGATGGAGGTCAGTAGATCAGCTTGAGCGAGAACTGAATCTGCCGCGAGTTCCCCGCCGTTTTGCTGATCTCTCCAAATCCCGATCCGTTGAGGATGTTGGATGGCAAGCCCATGTTGACGATGTTGAAGAGGTTGAAGAACTCGGAGCGGAATTGCAGATCCATGTCCTCGACCCCGCTCCGGCGGCGGCCCAAAGGAGTGTCTTTGATGAGCGCAAAGTCGAGGTCAAAAAAGGCGGGCCCTCGGAAACTGTCGCGCCCCAGAGCGCCGAAGCGACCCTGGTTAGGACCCGTGCCGCCGGGGATGTGAATGGGGATGGAGAAAAAGTCCGCGGCATTGTTCGCGCCCTGGCCGAAGTAATCCTCGCGGTTCTGGCGCGCGGTGGAGAGATGCGGGGTGGCGATCTGGTCGGGGCGATCGGCGCCGTTTGATCCAAAGCCCGTCTGCTGGACGCCCGAATAGACCGTAAACGGAGAACCGGAACTCAGGCTGGAAATGTTGAGTAATTCCCAGCCGCGAGTGGCCTTGCGGCCCATGGGTTGCAGAAAGCGTGCGCCTTCCAGATGCAGATCTTGAGCCAAGCTCAAACTGAACGACTGGGTCACGTCAAATGACGAGGGCCCTTTTTCAGGGTGGGTGTCAAATGGATTTTGCGGAAGGGGGACCAAAACCGCTCCCGTGGAGCCCGTGCCCCCAATCACCTGGCTGGTGTTATCGATGGATTTGCTCCATGTATAACTTGCCTGAATGTCGGGTCCGCCATGGCCTGTTGCGCCGGAGAGAGAAGCTTGCAGAGCGTGATAAGTGGAGTGCGCGCTCGCGGTAATGATGTTCTCCACGCCGAAACCGCCGGTGACGTTGCCTTGGCTATCGAACTGGGTGTGTGGCGCAAAGCCTGGACTGGCGCCAGGATAGGCATTGGGAAAACTGGCTCCGGGCAGCTTTTCACTGGCCGTACCCACATACCCGGCGTCGGCGGTCAGATTGCCGAGCTTGCGCTCGAGTCCCAGAGTCCAGGTAAACAGCGTGGCGTTGCCGAAGGAGCGATTGACGCCGCTCAAATTGAGCGCGCTGACCACATGGCTGGGGGTGAGCTCGGCCACGTCCTGCTCGTAGCGGTTCACATCCATCACGGTGTTGGGGGCGACGGTGTTGGTCTTTCCCGAAGCGAAGATGTTTGCGCCCGCCGGAGTGTAGACATTGGGCAGTTGCGCAGGCGTGATGCGGAATCCATAGTGAATGGGAAAGCTGGAAGCAGCCACAAGACGGGGGTAGACGGCAAACGGCGTGGTGCCGGTGAGGAAGTTGTCCTGCCAGATATTGGGCGGGATCACGGTAATAGCTCCGCCGGCGTGAGCCAGTAAGTTGGACGTAACTTGCCACGCGGCTTGAATGCGCGGCCCGAAGCCATTCCGGTTGGTGCGGTAACCGGGTTGAGGGTTGATGACAAACTCCTGCGCCCCGTTGAGGTTGAGAAAACCGGAGGTGCGCCGCGCGCGCTCGGCGATGGGCGTGTAGAGCTCCCAGCGCAGGCCATAATCGAGCGTGAGGCGCGGCGTGACCTTCCACGCATCCTGTACATAGATATTGAAGTTATTGCGGTTGATGGCGGCAGGTCCGATGTGCGCGCCGCTCGAAAAGTATGGCGGCGCGATAGCGATGGTGTAGACAAACGGGCTGCCGGAGAGGAAGCTCGTCAGCGTATCGGGCAACGGGTCGCCCGGTTGTATATTGTGCCGGCCGCTTTCCGAGAGGATGGCTTCCGTGGCGTAGGCGGTTCCTCCGCCAAAGTCGTATTCGCCGTTGGGGCTGATGCCGAAGTAGGTGGTATCGCGATTGATGCGTGTTTCAAATCCCGCCTTGAAGGCGTGGCGGCCAACCGTGTAGGAGAGGTTCTGCCGGCCCTGGAAGAGATTGCCGTAGGCCTGCATCACCGATCCGCCGGCGCCGTTGAACGCCTCAAACAATCCATCGTTGAATTTAACGGCGGGGTCGGTCGAGTCCGCGGTGGGGAATCCCGGCGTTGAGCGAATGATGCTGATCGACGAGTCCATGGTCAAGCGTGGCGAAAGAGCACGGGTGTAGACGCCGACAACATTCCGCTGCCGATCGATGTACTGAATGCCAAACGCCGGATCGATCGCAGTTTGGTCGGGATTGGTGGTGGGGCCGGTGAGATTATCGAGCGTGAAGCGGGCGAAGAATTGGTCCTTCGGCGAAAACCTTTGGTCAATGCGCAGCGAGAACTGGTCGGCGTTGGTGACCACTTTGGAAGCCGTCGCATAGGTGCGATCCTGAAACGCGCCCGCAGGATCGTTGGGTAGCGGATAGCGGGCCAGGATCGCGGCAATGCTGGGATCGACACGCACGGTCAGGGTGTCAGCAGAACCATCGGGGTAGGTCAAGTTGTCAATGCCGGCGCGTTCGCCGGCGGTGGGCACGGGCATTACCTGGGTTGTGCCCAGCACCTGGCGAAATCCCTGATATTCCGCAAAGTAGAAGCTGCGTTTGCGCCCATCGTAGACGTGGGGAAGGTAGATGGGGCCGCCATTGGTGAGGCCAAATTCGTTGCGCCGGAAGGGCGGAATGCGGCCCGGATAGGCGGG
>JASHTU010000308.1 GCA_030040395.1 Acidobacteriaceae bacterium | reverse complement strand
GCCCACTCCGGTCATCACCCGCAACTTCCGCAAAATCGTTCGCGACGACAATCTGACCACCCTCGCAGGCCCGGTCTCCAACCTGGTGCTCGTCGCCATCGCCTTCGCCATCCTCGCCGGGATGGCCATCTCCATGCCCGGCGGCCGCGCCATCGTCCAGATATCGTTTCTCGCCGCCGTCAATCCTGCTGCCTTGTCGCTGGCTCATCCCGTCGCCCTCCTCGCCAGCCTCGCCATCCTCATCAATCTCTCGCTTTTTTTCTTCAACCTGCTTCCCATCCCGCCCCTCGACGGCAGCCGCGTGGTCCGCAATCTTCTCCCGTACAACGCCGTGCAGCAATACGACCGCATCGGCGGCTGGATCAGCTATCTGCTCATGATCTTCGTCGGCGGCTTCATCCTCAGCCTCGTCCTCGGCCCTGCGCTGCAACTCATTTACAGCGCCCTGCTCTCCGTTTAGCCTCCTTCATCGTTCCTGCCTGCCTCGCTACAATAAAATCAGCCATTACGGCAAAACCTTGGCTTGACGGCTGCACTGGTTCGCGCGCCGTTCCGGAATCGAAAAAACATCATGCCCGAACCCGCAACCTCCGCCTTCCGCAAGCGCGTCCTGAGCGGCATGCGCCCCACCGGCAAGCTGCATCTCGGCAACTACATGGGGGCCCTCGCCAACTGGGTCAAGCTGCAAAATGACGTAATTGCCCAGTACGAGTGCTACTACTTCATCGCCGATCTCCACGCTCTTACCACCGATTACGCCGACACCTCCGCGATCGCGCCCAACACGCTGGAAGTAGCCCTCGATTTTCTCGCCGCCGGCCTCGACCCCGCGCGCTCCATCATCTTTGTGCAGAGCCGTGTCAAGCAGCATTACGAGTTGCCGTTGCTTCTGGGCATGATCGCGCCGCTTGGCTGGCTGGAGCGCGTCCCCAGCTACAAAGAGATGCAGGAAAACCTGACCAACAAGGACCTCACCACCTACGGATTTCTCGGCTACCCGGTGCTCATGGCCTCCGACATCCTGCTCTACCAGCCCAACTATGTTCCCGTCGGCCAGGATCAGCAGGCCCACGTCGAGCTCACCCGCGAAATCGCGCGCCGCTTCAACTTTTTCTACCCGAAGCGCGGTTATGCGCCTGCGGAAAAGCTTTCTCGTGAGGAAGAGTCCAAGGCGGTCTTCGATATGAATGTTGAATTGGCTGAAGAATCACTCCTCCGCAGGCACGAAAGCACATTCGCGAAGCCAGCTCAGGGTGACGATGAGCCGCCCTCACCATTCGTTCTCCCCGAACCTGAAGTCCTGCTCACGCCCTCGCCCAAGCTCCCCGGCACCGACGGCCGCAAGATGTCCAAGAGCTACGGCAACACCATCCTGCTCACCGACCCCGAGCCGGTGGTCCGCCAGAAACTCAAAACCATGGTCACCGATCCGGCTCGTATTCGCCGCACCGATCCCGGCGATCCGGACAAGTGTCCGGTGGGCGACCTGCACAAGGTCTTCTCCACGCCGGAGACGATGGCCAAGGTCTATGAGGGCTGCCGCTCGGCCGGCATCGGTTGCATCGAGTGCAAAAGCTGGGCCGCTGACGGCCTCATGAAAGTTCTCCAGCCCATCCAGGATCGCCGCGCCGGCCTCACCGAAAAACACGTGCTCGAGGTCCTCGACGACGGCTCGCGCCGCGCCGCAGCCCGCGCCGAGCAAACCATGGGCGAGGTTCGCGCCTCCATGCAATTAACGCTGACGTCCGGCGCCGCCCTGTAGCCGCCGTCTCCCATACACAAGGAAAATCGAAAGCGAGAATCGGCTTCAAAGAAGAATCCAACCCAAAGAAGAATCCAAAATTGACCGACAACCCTCCCAATCCGATCCCGCCCTCCGAATCCGTGGCGGCCGACCAGCCTGCAAACGCCCCGGCGGCGCCCGCAAGCGCCCCGACCCCCGCGCTCTTCTCGCCCGCGGAAGAAACACCCGCCGTCAAGCTTCCCATCAAACCCCGCGACGACGATCAATCACCCTTCTCCGTCATCGTCGGCCAGGTCTACGAAGGCCCTCTCGATTTGCTCCTCGACCTCATTCGCAAGCAAGACATCGATATTTACGACATCCCCATCGCCAAAATCACGGGCCAGTTCCTCGCCTACGTCAATCAGCTCCGCTCGAGCGACATGGATGTAGCCGGCGAGTTCATCTACACCGCCTCGCTGCTCATTCACATCAAGAGCAGGATGCTGCTCCCACGCACTGCTGAAGCCGCCGGCGAACCCGATGAAGACCCCCGCCGTGAGCTCGTCGAGCGCCTCCTCGAGCACGAGCGCTTCAAAAACGCCGCCCAGATGCTCCAACAGAAGCAAATGCTCGAGGCCGCCACCTGGACCAATCCCGGCCTGCGCGAATTCCGCGATGACGCCGCCATCGAGCCTGAAATCGCGGCCGACACCACCGACCTGGTCCGCGTCTTCCGCGACATCCTCGACCGCGCCCGCAACCGCCCCGTCATCGACGTTCAGGAAGACTCCATCACCGTCGGACAGATGCTTCAATTTCTGGTCCGCCGCCTCACCTTCGAAGACAAGCCCATCGCGCTGCGCCGCCTGCTCAGCCAAACCCGCTCCGAGCGCGCCCTTATCGCGGTTTTCCTGGCGCTGCTCGAGCTGGTTCGCCTCCAGGCCATTCTCCTCCGCCAGGACCGTCACTTCAGCGAAATCTTCATCAAAAAGAACACCGGCTTCGAGTCCTTGCTCAACCAGGGCCTTGGCGACGCCCGCGACGACTGGCGCTGATCGGCGCCTCTGGCGTTGCGTTATAACGCCGGTTATAATCAGCGTAGACCGGGGTCCCCATGTCCACCACGACTAAAATCATCGCCATCGGCAACTCCGCCGGCATCATCCTCCCCAAGAAACTCCTGACCCGGCTGAAACTCGAACGAGGCGATACGCTCTGCGTCTCCGAGACCCCCTACGGCGCGCGCCTCACCCCCTATGACGAAAGCTTCGTTCGCAAGCTCGAGGCCACCGAAAGCCTCGTGCGCCGTTACCGCGACGCCCTGCGTAAACTGGCCCAATAAATGATGCAAACTCCGCTCTGGATGGAAGTCCTGGACGCCGTCATCGCCCACGACCTCACGCTGGCCGCTCACGGCGGCTCAGAAGGCCTCCGCGACGCCGGCTTGCTGGAATCGGCTCTTGCCCGGCCAAAGAACCTCTGGACCTACGCCGAATCCCGGCCTTCGCTCCTTCGTCTCGCCGCCGCGTACGCCTACGGCCTCTCCTCCAATCACCCCTTTGCCGATGGCAATAAGCGCACTGCCCTTCTGGTTTCTTTTGCTTTCCTCGAAGTCAACGGCCTCCAAGTTACCGCAACCCAGCAGGACGCCTGCCTCACATTCCTGGGCCTTGCCGCCGGCGAAATCTCTGAGGATCACCTCGCTGCCTGGTTCCACCGCAACACCGCTCCCGGATAAACGCGCTTCGTTCCCGCATGTTTCTCCGCGCCGCCCGCCGCCCGATTTCCACCGTTCCTCCGCCGGCGCCCACCCCACCCCGCCTATGTGGTGTAAAATCAACTGTAGCCCGGTTTCGGGTCCCCACTGGCCGGGTAAACAACCGCGTTCGACCGGTTGTTGGGGTTTTATGGACGTCAGTTCATCGCGCATACTTCTCTTTCTCTCCAGTCCATCTCCATTTCATTCACTCCATTGTTCCGTTGCTGCGCCTCCACGCTGGAGCCCCACCTGCTCCCGGCGCGCCTTCGGCCGCTGCGGTGATTTCTGATGGCTGGCTTCGCAACCGCTGTCGAAGCTCTGCCCGTAGGCAAATCCCTGCTCGAGCGCAAGCAGGCTCGCGCCTCCACGCGCGCCGGCACGGTGCTGTTTTTTCTCGCCATGCTGGGCGGGTTGGCTTACATCGCCATTCATGTCGTCCGCGACCTCGCCAACGTACCCGTTGCCCGCGCATGGCCATTTGTTTTGCTCGCCTTCGCCCTGCTCATCGCTCTCGGCTTCGAATTCGTAAATGGCTTTCACGACACCGCCAACGCCGTAGCTCCGGTTATCTACACCAACTCGTTGCCGCCGAACGTCGCTGTGGTCTGGTCTGGCTTGTGCAATCTGGCTGGCGTGCTCGTCTCGTCTGGTGCCGTCGCCTTCGCCGTCGTCGCCCTCCTGCCCGTCGAACTCATTCTTCGCGTCAGTTCCGGTTCCGGATTCGCCATGGTCTTTGCCCTGCTCATCGCGGCCATCCTCTGGAACCTGGGCACCTGGTGGTTTGGCCTGCCCGCGTCGAGCTCCCACACCATGGTCGGCTCCATCATCGGCGTTGGTCTCGCCAACCAGCTTCTGAACCCGCGCCCCGGGGCCTCGGGCCTCGACTGGCCTCAGGCCGTCCGTGTTCTCGAAGCTCTGCTCATCTCGCCCTTATTGGGCTTTGCTCTCGCCGGCCTGCTGCTTCTCCTGGCCAAGCGCCTCAATGCCTCCCCCTCCCTCCATCGCGCCCCTCAAGGTTCCGAGCCTCCGCCCCGCTCCATTCGCGCCCTCATGGTGCTTGCCTGCTCCGGCGTCAGCTTTTTCCACGGCTCCAACGACGGCCAGAAGGGCATGGGTCTCATCATGCTCATCCTCATCGGAACCGTGCCCACCGCCTACGACCTCAACCACGCCATCGGCCCCGCCCAGGTCCAGCAGTTCATCGCCGCCTCCGAACAAACCAGCCAAATTCTCGATCGCCACGTGGATCCTGGGGCCGTTCTCGATCCCGACGCTCAGACTGAGGTCGCCAACTACCTCCGCACCGGCCGTCTCCAACCCGACACCGTCCCCGCCGTCCGCCAACTCGTCGCCGAGCTCAACCACGAGCTGGTCGCATACCAATCCTTCCAGTCCATTCCTGCCTCCGACCAGACCAAGGTCCGCAACGATATGTACCTCACCGGTGAGGCGCTGCATCGCATGGCCCTCGCGCACGATGTCGCCTTCACCCAGCAGGAAACCGCCGCGCTGCGGAACTATCGCAGCCAGCTCGATAAATCCACCAAGTTCATCCCCGATTGGGTGAAAGTGGCCGTTGCCCTGGCCCTCGGCCTCGGCACCATGGTCGGCTGGAAGCGCATCGTCATCACCGTCGGCGAGCGCATCGGCAAGGAGGAAATGACCTACGCCCAGGGCGCCAGCGCCGGGCTCGTCACCATGGCCACCATCTTCGCCGCCGACAAGTTCGGGCTCCCCGTCAGCACCACCCACATTCTCAGCTCCGGCGTTGCCGGGGCCATGTCCGCCAACGGCAGCGGACTGCGCCTCTCCACCGTCCGCAACATCGCCGCCGGTTGGGTCTTCACTCTTCCCGCCGCCGCGCTGCTCTCCGGCTTACTTTTCGCGCTCTTTCGCCTTTTCTCCTGACCTCCAGCCGCCTGATCGGCCCTGTCCAAGCCCGCGTTTCGCCCCGTCGCCGCCGCCGCTTCCCCCGGCAGGGCAGCCTCGACCCGCATCCGCTACCATACAGAATGGTGCTCGTACCCGCATGAGTCTCAAAGCCAAGCTGGAAGCCGTCATTTACGCCGCCGAGGAGCCGGTCACCCTGGCCCAGCTCGCTTTTCTCTTCACCGCCGAGGCCCTGGAGTGGAAAGCGCAGCAGGAAGCCGCCCAAGCCGCGCAACCTGCCCAAAATCCTGATTCGCTCCCGGGCCTGCCCGCACCTGAGCTCCAAAGCGCCGAATTCGATTCTCCCGCCCTCGCGTGCGCCGCCGAAGAACCTCCTCAATCCGCAGCCGAGCCCGCCTCGCCCACCGCCGAAGCCCCTTCAAACGTTGCCGCGGAGGCAAATTCCTCCCCGGAACCCGCAGCCAGCGAAGCCCTCGAACCAGTAACCTCCGAAGCCTGCGAAGAAAACCCGGACGACGAACTCGAATCCGCCGCGTCCGACCCCGCCGCCGCAGCCCGCCGCCAGGCCCGCCAGCAGGACCGTGAAGTCCGCGCCATCCTTCGTCAGATTCTCGACGAGCTCATTGCCGCCTACGCCGCCGATGGCCGCGGCGTCGAAATTCGCGAAATCGCCGGCGGCTACCGCATGGCCACCAAGCCCGAGTACCACGACGCCGTTCGCGCTTTCGTCAAGAGCCTCAAACCGCCTCTTAAACTCTCCATGCCGGCCCTTGAAACCCTCGCCGTCATTGCCTATAAGCAGCCCGTCACCGCTCCTGAGGTCAATGAAATCCGCGGCGTCGACTCCTCCGCTGTCTTCGGCTCGCTCCTGGCCCGCAAGCTCATTACGACCGCTGGCCGCAAGCCTGTCATCGGCCGCCCCATCCTCTACAAAACCACGCGCGAGTTCCTCCTTCGCTTCGGCCTCAAAGACGTCTCTGAGCTGCCCTCCATGGAGGAGTTCGAAAAGCTCGCCGCCAGCGAACTCGAAGACGTCGAGCCGCCCACCGAGGAAGAAATCGAATCTTTCGCCGGGCTTGAAACGGCCTCCGAAGCCACTTTGGATTTCCAAGCCGAAACCGATCACGGCGCTGCTGCTGCGGCCCATCCCGACCCCACCCCCGGTGATCCGTCTCCGGCCCCAGAACCCACCGCCACTTTGGAGTCGCCCGCACCCGCGGTCCAGTCCGGCGCCGTCGAAGTGCCCTCATCTAACCCATCCGAAGCTCCGCCTTCCGTTCCCGAATAGGCAGAAACCGAGACCCTCCCATGAGCGACGAAACCCAAAACACCCCCGCCCCGGAACCCGCATCCGGCGCGCCGGAGCAGCCGGCCACCGCGCCCGCGCCCAAAATCAAGAGAACGCGCGCCAAAGCTACGCCGGCCGGCGCAAAAACCAAATCCGCGAAAGCCAAATCTGCGTCCGCGCAACCGCGCAAGACCAAAACCGCCGTCAAGAGCAAGACCAAAACTACCGTCAAGAAGCAGAGCGCCGAGTCCGCTGCCGTCCCGGTCAACCTCACTGAACCCATCCAGGGACCAATCTCAGAACCGATCTCGGAGCCCATTCAGGACCCCATCGGCGACGTCACCAGCGGCGAAGCCCGCACCTCCGTGGGGCCCAATGCCGAACCGGAATCGGCAGCCCTGATGGAGGCCTATCGCGCCGACACGACCTCCGACGCCGAGCACGGCCTGCCCGAAGTCGCCCCCGGCAGGATTGACCACCCCGGCACTCAGTTCGCCGCCGAATCCGCCGCCCCACTGCCCCCAGCCGAGGCCGAGCAGACGATCCCCGATAAAGCGCCTGCCGTCGAAACCGAATCCCCAACCCAGCCGCCTGCCAAACTCGAGCGCCTTCAGAAAATCCTCTCTCAGGCCGGCGTCGCCAGCCGCCGCCGCGCCGAAGAGATGATCGTCGAGGGCCGCGTCATGGTCAACGGCCAGGTCGTCACCACCCTGGGCGCCAAAGCCGACCCCTCCCGCGACCACATCCGCGTCGACGGCAAGCTCCTCCACGGTCCCGAGCGTCACCGCACCTTTGTCCTCAACAAGCCCAAAGGTTACGTCACCACGGTCGACGATCCGGAAGGCCGGCCCACCGTCATGCAGTTCTTCACCAAACTCCGCGAGCGCCTTTACCCTGTCGGCCGCCTCGACTATCAGAGCGAGGGCCTGCTGCTCATGACCAATGACGGCGAACTCGCCAACCGCCTCACCCAGGCCGCTTCCGCGGTCGAAAAAACCTACCTCGTCAAAATCTCCGGCCATCCCACCGAGGAAGAGCTCGACCGCCTCCGCGGCGGCGTTCCCATTGAACGTGGCCCGTCCGGCTCGCCCCAGGTTCAGACCGCTCCGGCGCGAATCCGCCAAGTTCGCCAGGGCGACAACCCCTGGTACGAAGTCGTCCTCATCGAGGGCCGCAACCGCGAGCTGCGCAAAATGTTTCAGTCCATCGGCCATTTCGTCGAGAAGATTCGCCGCGTCGGCTACGGCCCCCTCATTCTCGACCTCGAGCCGGGTAAATTCCGCGAGCTCACCCCCCAGGAACTCGCCGCCCTCCAACTCGCCGCCGAAGGGAAACTCAAGCTAAACCAGAGAAGGGGCGCCTCGAAGCCGCACGGTCAAGTTGACGCCACCCCAAGAAGCCGTGACCTGCCACAGAACTTGAGGGGGCAAGATACCACTGGTTTTGCCGTCAAGCCTCGCCGCGTGAAAACTGCGAAGATACTGCCGCGGGAGACTCCTCCTGCCGCCGAACGATCTGCCTCCGAGCCGCCCTCGCGCGGACGCAAACCGGGGTTCCCGCAGACCGATTTTGGTCGGCGGAGTGGTAAACCGGGGCCCCCGCGGACCGATTTTGGCTGGCGGGGTGGTAAACCGGGGCCCCCGCAGGCCGGTCCTTATCAGCGGGGCGAAAAGCCCTTCCGCGAAGCCACGCCCTCGCGCCAAAACCATCGGCAAGGCCTCGAGAACCGCGGCTTCCAACCCCGGCAGCGCCCCGGGGAATCGCCAGCCACGCCCCAGTCCGGCCGCCCTTACCGGAAACACGGCGAGCATTCCTACCTTCACCGTCCGGCGCGACCGCAAAGCCGCTTCGACAAGCCTTTTCGCGAAAACTACGGCAACCGTTCCGGCGGCGGCTTCGGTTCCCGCCCAGCAAAATCCTGGGGCCCCAAGCCGGAACCAGACCAACGCCGCGGTTCCGGCAGCCGTCCCAACCGTTCGGCAACCTCTGCCCCTCTAAACCGTCGCCCTCCGGAATCACCTTCAAAACCCGGCAACCCGGGCCATCGAAACCGGCGCGGCCCGGTTCGCGGCGCCAACAACCGGTTCAGAAACCCTGGCCGATGAAGAAGCCGGACGCCACAAGTTGGGGAGAACTCGGACGGCGCTGGTTGTGGCCCCGTATGCTCGTCACCTAATCCATCGAAATCTGCACCAGCGTCGGGTCCGGTTTGGCGGACCCCTCAATGCGCTCGATCCAGGCAGGGAGCGCCGCGTCCTGCAAGCGAGCCACCGCGCTGCCCACGGCCATGGAGCCGTGCATGAGATGGCGCACCTTGAGCGGGCCGGCGAGGCGCATGCCGCTGACCCATTCTGCACCGGCGCTGGCCGAGCAGCCACATTGCGAGCAATCGGGATTGCCGCCAAAGACGCACGGCTCGACATGGGCGCGGAGATCGGCGGAGTAGTTCTTCGAAAGGCGGGAAAACGTGCAGTCCGCCGGGGAAGCAGGCGGATGGAGCAGCGCGTGGACGTAGCCGGCGGAGGTGAGCAGCTTGGGATAAAGCTTGTGCAGCCGTGGCAACTCGCTGGCCAGCACCTCCCGCTGCGCGGGGCTGAGGCGCTCCGCGCTCTGTTCGCCCTGTTGGGGCGAATACAGGCTCACCCAGATGTGGCGCACCTCGGGCCGCGCGCTCCAAAAGCGCGCGTACTCCTCGAAGTAGCCCGGCCTCGCGAACATTTGCGCGGTAATCGTCCAGTGGACATTAACCAGGCGGCCAGCCAGGTTGCCGAGAATGCGCTCATAGGTCGCCGGATGGCGGCGCACGTCGTGATGCTCGGGTAGCCCGTCGATGGAGACGGCGACCGTGAAGCGGGGCAGCTCGATCCAAGGATACGGAATGGGCAGAATGCCGCTGGTCACGACCATCGAGAAAATGCCGCGGCGGCTCAGCTCCGGAAGAATGCGCCCCAGCTCGCGATGCCGCACCATGGGCTCGCCGCCCACCAGCGTCACGTGCAGTGGCTTGTGCCGCTCGACGAGGCCAAGCACGCCGTCGACGAGGTCGTCGCCACGCTTGTCAGCCAGATCGCGAAGCGTCACATCGCCACCCAGATGATCGGAGCCGTAGGCGTAACAGCCGGGGCAGTGCAGCGGGCACTCGCGCGTGACTTCAATGGAGAGCATCGGGGTGTGGCCGAGAAGCACCTTACCCCAGGACTTGAGAATATGAATAGTCTGCAACCTGGTCACTCCACGGGGGAAAAGAATGAAGGACTTACAGACGTACTG
>JASHTU010000307.1 GCA_030040395.1 Acidobacteriaceae bacterium | reverse complement strand
TGTGGCGACCGGGCCGGAGAAGAAGCAAGCGTTGGAACGGCTGGAGGTGATTGCCGATACGTTCCTCTCCATGAACGCGCCGGTGCAGTGCGCGCTGCCTGCGTGGCTCCAGGACCGCGCGGCGATCCAAGGGCAGATTCGCAGACGGGTGACGGAGAATCTGGCGGAACTGGACCGGCAAATTGCCCGTGCGGCCGCGGTCCAGCGCTTGGCGGTCGAAGGCGGATGGTACGCGGTGTTACGGATTCCCGCCCTCGCGCCCGACGACCAGACGGTACTGGAGCTCCTGGAGCATGGCGTCTGGGTTCATCCGGGCCACTTCTTCGGGATGCCGGAGTCAGGCTGGCTGGTGGTGAGCCTCTTGGCGGCGCACGAGGAATTCCGGGACGGGGTAACCAGAATGGTTGAATACTTGACCACTCATCAGCAAGGTAACATTAGGCAGATAAAGCCTTAAGTAAAAGGCGAGCTAAATTCTGTAAGAATCTATAAATAAACAAGATTTAAGAATAAAATTCAGCGCCGCAGAGTTTGCAGAAAGGGATTGTGCGCGCGCTCTTCGCCGATCGTGGTCGTGGGGCCGTGGCCCGGGAGCACCTGGGTGTTGTCGGAAAGCGCAAGCAGGCGGGAGTGGATCGAGTCGATGATCTGATCAAAGTCGCCACCGGGCAGGTCGGTGCGGCCGATGCTGCCGGCAAAAAGCGTGTCGCCGGCCACGAGCAGTTTGAGCGGCGCGAAGTGGAGACAGATCGAGCCCTGCGTGTGGCCGGGCGTGTGCAGCACTTGGGCCGGGAATCGCGCCAGCCCGACGAGTTGGCCTTCGGCCAGGGTTTCGTCGGGAGGCGCTGTTTCCGGGGTGGTCAGTCCCAGCCACGCCGCCTGCATCTGCATCATTTTGAGCAGCGGAAGGTCCCTTTCGTTCAGGAAGATGGGGGCCCCGGTCAGGCGCTTGAGTTTCAGCGCGCCGCCCACATGGTCGATGTGCGCGTGGGTGACGAGGATCTGCTTGAGTTTGAGGCCCAGCTCGGTCAGGCGGCGGTGGATGCGGCCCACTTCGTCGCCGGGGTCAATGACGATGGCCTCATGCGCCTCTTCATCGCCGAGAATGGTGCAGTTGCAGGCCAGGGGGCCGACCGGAAACGTCTCCAGGACCATGCGTCCATTGTAGAGCGTGGGTGAGTGCGGCCGGCGTGTTCGCGGATGTAAGCCGCCGCCTGATCCGATCCCAAACACCTTACCCCTTGTCGACTCGCTCTGGTGACGAACTCGGGCTAATTTTTTCCGCTGGCGCTGATGCTGATGTTGTTTTGTTCGAGCCACTGGAGGATTTGCGGACCGTAACCGAGATCCAGGACGCCACTCGAGGTGTCGACGACCAGCGTCTCGGCGGCGTACGCGAACGGGCTTGACAAGATGGCGCGCCCAACAATCTGCCCGTAGTAGCTGAGCCACGGCGAGGCGGCCTTGGCGGCTGCCGACGTCAGCGAGCTGGTCGAGCCGGGCGGAGGATCCGTGATGCTCGTAGGAGAGCCCGTCGGATCCGGTTGAGGGCCGGGAGGGCTGGCGCCAGGATTAGTGTTGGGAGCGGTGGGCGGAGCGCCAGTGGTAAGAGCGTATTGCGCGCCGCCCAGAGCGCCCCCTACGACCGCGCCCACCAGCGCCCCGAGCGCGATGTCGGACAGGGTTTGATCGAGAGTGCCCTTTCCGCCGGCGAATCCGGCGGCAAATCCCATGGCGGCGCCATTGATGGTTCCCGCCACCGCGCCCGCGACCACATCGGCAATGAGCTTGGTGGCTCCGCCCAGCGCCCCTCCGATGGCGCCGCCGGCTTCGTAAGATCCCAGCGCCGCCCACCCGCAGACAGCGCCTCCAACCAAGGCTCCGAGAAAAATATCGCCCGCATCACCGCCGGCCTTAGATGCCGCCAGCCCGCCGACAATTCCGCCTGCGACGATGCCCACGCCCACAGCGACGATCAGGCCCGCGGCCGCCACTGTTCCGGCAGTCGCTGCCGCCGCCGCCGAGGCGCCAAGGGCCGCTGCCGCCGCCGTCGCGCCTGCGGCTGCCGCGGGCGCGGCGATTCCGCAAGTCACAATCGTCAACGCCACCAGCGCCACAATGGCGAGGACAGCGACGAAGATCTGCCACCACGCGCGGCCGCTGGGATCGGCATAGGTTTGGGGATTGTTCGCGCAGTAGGCATACGAGTTCCAGGCCATGGGCACGAAGATATTCGGCACCATCGAGTCCGGACTCACGAAGCGGCCGAAGTGCGGATGGTAGTAACGCGAATGCAGGTAGAGAAGCCCGGACGCGTCATCGAATGTCCCGTACGCGAAGCCCACGGGCACAGTGGATCCGGCAGCGGTGCGCGCCACAATGCCACCGAACGGGTCGTAGCGGATGGCGTCGGAAATGGCGCCGGTTGCATCGGTCATCAAGACGATGCTGCCGACATGATCCTCATGGAGATAGGTCCGCGCGCCGGCGTCCACGTCGCGAGCCACGAATCGTAGGCCGTCGAAAAGATAATTGACCAGGATGCCGTCTTCGATGGCGTAAAGCGAGTCAGGAGTGAGGCGCGTGGTGGTCTTTCCACCGCTGGTGAAGCTGGCCGCCACCCGGGCGCCCGAGTAGTCGTAGGTGAACGCAGCCTGGGTGGCGCCACTGATTCCGGTTAGCCGGCCAAAGGCGTCGAAGCTCTGCGCGCCCCAAGGGGTTTGTTGCATCTCTCCCAGCGCCGTGTAGGTGAATTTCGCCGTTCCCGCCGTGGTCAAGCAGGTCGCGGGCAGTCCGTTCTCGCCATAGGCGTACGTGCCGACGTCGGACTTTGAAGTGAAATTGCCTGCATTGTCGTAGGCATAGGTGCGAACGTCTCCGGCAGTTGTGGCGGCTTTCACCAGACGGTGCAGGTCGTCGTAGGAGAATGTGGCGGCAATATTACTGTCGGAGCTGACGATCTGGGTGAGATTTCCCACCGGATCTCTTACCAATTGCGTGCTGCGCAGGCTGCCCGCCGGGCCGGAATGGTCGAGTTGGGTGAGGCGGCCGGCGTTGTCATAGGCGTAAGCCGTGGTTACTCCATTGGCATAGGAGACCGACACCCTGCGGCCCTGCAGATCGTAAGAAATCGCCGAAACGACGCCGGGGATCCCGGACACGAGTCCGCGCTTGTTGTATTGATATGCGAGGATCAGGGATGCGCCCTTGCCGCTCGGATAGGTGAGGGTTCCGAGCTGTCCATCGGAGCGGTAAGCGAAGGTTAGAACGTACTGCGAAGCGCCGGTGGGCGTGCTGCGCTTGACCACGGTGCGGCCGCGAACATCGTAGTCGAAAATCGAAACTCCGCTTTCGTCGTCGATGCGGACGCACCTGCCGCCGGCGGTGTGCGCGCCGGCGTCTGGCGGAGGCGGCGCACCACTGTCGTCGTAGGTATAGCGCACGCTGGGTTGCTGGCCTGGAATTGCGGCCGTCATGGGGCGGTTACACGTGTCGTACGTGCGCGCCACGGTGATGCCGGCCAGCGTCCGGGTTTC